>CAXICE010000038.1:0-12529 GCA_964022045.1 uncultured Polaribacter sp.
ACTCTAAATTTTCAAAAGCTTTGATACTGTGATTTGTATTTGGATCTGTCATAATGGTATCTTCTCCCATTATGTATAACGCTTTTAATTTTCCGTCAATTGCTGCATCTAACATTTGCGGAATTTTATATCCTTCACGTTCAGGCATTTTTTCTACACCATATTTATCTGCGTAATATTGCTGAATTTCTGGTTTGTTGATGTCCATATATCCAGCTCCTTGATGTGGTTGAACGCCCATGTCTGCAGCTCCTTGTACATTGTTTTGTCCACGAAGAGGATTCAATCCAACGCCATTTTTACCAATATTTCCAGTCATCATTGCTAAGTTAGAAAGCAACATTACAGTTTTACTTCCTTGAAAATGTTCTGTAACTCCTAAACCGTGGAATTCCATTGCTTTTTCTGCAGTTGCATACGCAAAAGCAGCTTTTCTAACCAATGCTTTATCAACTCCAGTTAGTTCAGAAAGTTCGTCCATATTTAAACTTTCTACGTGATTTTTAAACTCTTGATATTTCTCTGTATGATTTTTTATAAAGTTTTCATCCACTAAATTATCTGTGATAATATAATGACATAACATATTTAAAATGGCAACATTAGTTCCTGGTCTAATCTGTAAATGATAAGTTGCTAATTCAGCTAATTTTGTTTTGATTGGATCTACAACAATCGATGTAACTCCTTTCATAAAAACTTGCTTAATTTTTGCACCAGTTACAGGATGTCCTTTAATCGGATTTGCACCAAATAAGAAAACAGCATCTGTTTGTTTTAAATCTTCCACCGAATTTGTCGCTGCTCCAGTTCCAAAAGATTGTTGCATTCCGTATGCAGTAGGAGCGTGGCAAACACGCGCGCAACCATCAATATTATTGGTTCCTACGGCAACACGAATCATTTTTTGCATTAAATAATTTTCTTCGTTTGTTGCTCTTGATGATGAAATTCCGCCAATAGCATCTGCGCCATATTTATCTTTGATGGCAATCATTTTTGAAGTGATAAAATCATAAGCTTCATCCCAAGAAACTTCTTCGAACTTGCCATTTTTCTTAATCATCGGTTCACGTAATCGTTCTGGATGATTGTAAAACTCAAATGCAAATCGACCTTTTAAACAAGTATGACCTTCGTTTACTTCGGCAGTTTCTGGAGCTTGAATTCCTTTAATATCTCCATCAATTACAGAAACTTCTAACTGACAACCAACACCACAATATGTACACGTTGTTCTAACAGTTTTATCAGCAATTAAAGTTTTAGTTTCATATTTATCTGTCAATGCTTCGGTAGGACAAGTTTGTACACAAGCACCACAAGAAACACAAGCAGATTCGTCAAAAGAAGTGTCAAATCCTTTGATGATATTGGTTGCAAAACCACGACCAGACATTCCTAAAATCATTTCACCTTGAATTTCTTCACAAGCTCTAACGCAACGAAAACAATTGATACATTGCGATAAATCTGATTTAATATACGGATGTGCTCTGTCTTCTTCAATATCTAAATGATTTTTTCCTTCGGGATAACGAACATTCGGAATTCCAATTTGAGCAATCGTTTCTTGAAACGGCGTTGCTTTTTTACTTTCTGGTGGAAAAACTTTATCTGATGGATAATCAGTCAAAACCAATTCCACAATATTTTTACGAAGGCGTTTCATTTTATCAGTATTATGATAAATATATAAACCTTCTCCAACTGGTGTATGACAAGAAGCCATTGTTCTTGTTGGACCATCTTTTTCTCTGGCAACTTCTACAGAACAAACTCTACACGAACCAAAATTTTCTAAACGATCATCTTGACACATGGTTGGAATTGCATCTTTATTACTTTCAATTCTTCTTACAAACTCTAAAATAGTTTCTTCAGAATTAAATTCGTAGCCAATATTATTTATGTATGCTTTCATAAGATTGTTATTACACTAAGTTTCTCAGAGAAACTCAGAGGTTCTCAAAGTTTTATAAAATGAATCTTTTGATTCCTTCTTTTAATAATTTGACATGAAAATTAAGCAATAAACCTAAGTTGTAACCACCTAATTTCATATATGTTAATATTTGCGCAGTATGGACATCTGTCAAAAATTCGACAGTTTTTAATTCAATAACTACTTTATTTTCGACTAATAAATCTATTCTATAGCCGTGATCTAATTTAATATCTTTATAAACAACGGGCAATGATTTTTCTTTTTCAATTTTTAACCCTTCGTTTTTTAATTCGTAAAATAAACATTCCTGATAAGCAGATTCTAATAAACCAGGTCCAAGTGTTCTATGAACTTCAATCGCTTTACCGATAATAATTTTTGATAATTCATTTTCTAACATCTTTCTTTTTCTTTGTTATTTTTTTAAGCAATTTTGTAATATATTTTTATTATTACACAGAGTTTTTTGTTTTACTTTGTGACCCTTCGTGATTCTCAGTGCAACTTTGTGAAATAGCGTTAGTTGTTTGTAAAATATTGATTTAACTCATCTTGAAAATATTGCAATGCGTTTTTTACTGGTAATGGAATTCCGCCACCTAGTGCACATAAAGAACCAATCTCTAAGGTTTCTAATAAATCATCGAATAAAACTTTGTCAATTTTATAATCAGAAGTTTGTGCTTTTTGCAACATTTCCATTCCTCTGTGAGAACCAATTCTACACGGATAACATTTTCCGCAAGATTCATCTGCAGTAAACTCCATTAAATGTTCTAAGAATTTTACCATCGGAAAATCAACAGGAATTGAAACAAAACTAGCGTGACCCAATAAAAATCCATTATTTCCTAACGATTCAAAATCTAAAGTCAATTCTGATATTTTATGCATTGGCACAATTCCTCCAAGTGGACCACCAATTTGTAAGCCTTTTACTTCGGATTTAAATCCGCCACCAAAATCATCAAAAATAGTTTGTAAAGGTGTTCCCATTTCAATTTCGAACATTCCTGGTGTGTTGAAAAAACTATCTAACGAAACTAATTTTGTGCCAGTTGATGCACCTTTTCCTAAAGCAGCGTATTTGTCTCCGCCGTTTTCTAAAATCCAATGAATATTTGCAAACGTTTCTACATTACTTAAAACTGTAGGTTTTCCGTACAGTCCGTATTGTGCTGGATATGGCGGACGCACACGAACTTCTGGACGTAGTCCTTCGATAGAACTTAATAATGCAGTTTCTTCACCACAAACGTAAGAACCTTGTCCGCGAATAATTTTAAAACTAAAATCGCCAATTAAATTTTTCTCTTTGATTTCTTCAATGGCATCATTTACAATTCTAATAGAATCTGGATATTCTCCACGGATATATAAAACACCAGTATTTGCACCAACTGTTAAGCCAGCCATATACATTCCGAATAATACTTTATGTGGTTGGTGTTCCATTAAATACATATCTGAATATGCACCTGGATCACCTTCATCAGCATTACAAACAATATATTTTTGTTCGTTTGTCTCTTTTATTACGGCATCTAATTTGAACCAAAAAGGAAAACCAGCGCCACCACGACCTCTAAGATTTGAAGCTTTTAATTGCTGAATTACATTTTGAGAATCGTTTTTATGCTTTTCTGCTAGTTGATAAAAAGCAGTAACATCGTCAATTTGTGAAGTTAAAATAGGCGTAGTGTTTGCCGCTACTTTATAATCATTTTCTTGATATTCTTTATTTCTGATGATGTTTTCTACTTCATCAATAGTTGAAGCATTGTAAGTTTTGTCATCATACATAAATGCATTATTTGTATGACATCGACCAACACAAGCTGCGTGACCAATTTCATCAGAAGTAAAATGATTTTCTAAATTTTTATTTAGGTTGTTTTGAGAATTTGCAACCATACAGGCTGTTCCAGAACAAACATGTACTTTTTTGTTTTTATTTTCTTCTCTAGTAAAATCGTAAAAAGTACTGGTTCCTAAAACAACAGAATCATCAATCATAAAACGTTTAGAAAGTTCTTGAAGTTTTTCTTTTGAATCTTCTTTTTGAGAAGCAGTTGCGATGTTTTCAAATAGATTATCATCTAATTCTTTTCTAGATGAAAGTGTTCTGATATTTTTATTTGCCATACTTACATTTTATAAAAGTTTAAATTTAATAAAATTATATAACTATGGATACAACTCTACGAATTTTATACAGAGTTTTTTTACAACTTTTGGAAATAAAAAAACCTTGGATAAATCCAAGGTTTTTCAGAATGTTTTATACCCCTAAATAATAAAACATACTGTTTAATTTGAAATTAATGATGAACAAAAATTCCATGTCAAATATAACTATTAAACTAGCTGAAAATTAGCGTGTTGCCGATTTTTGAGAAAAATGATTATTTTTTCTGTTTTAAATTGTTGAAAATCTGTGAACAAATCAACACTCTTAAATTATTGTCTTTTAGTGTTGTAAAAAATAGATATTGAGATCCACCATCTTTTATTTTTGTCTTTTTTCGGATTTGTGCCACAGTTTCTGGAAAGTTTCTTGTGGTAATATTTGCTTTGTTTTCTTTTAAAAATTTCTTGATTTCTTTCTTGTTATAATTACAACTATTTTCTATTAAAAAAGTTCTTCCAGGAAAATCGATTAAATTTTTTGAAGTGTATAAATGAGAATGTTGATGTAATTTTTCAAGATTAAATTTTTTACTTATTTCATGGAACCCTCCAGATTTTAAAATAGCCGAATTTGGCTCGTAAAGATATTTTTTCGGATTACAACAATGAGATGAATTGTTTTTATTATATTGATAATCAAATAATTGAAAATTGTTTTTTTGATAATTGATTGTTTTGATTTGAATTTCTCCTGTGTAGTTTTTCTCTAATATAAAAAGCAATTCTTTAACTTCATTTGCAACAGCAACAATGTGTATTTCTTTAACAAAATTTAATTCATCAATTGTTTTTGAAATGTCTAATATTGGAGAATTCTTAATCAAAATATTATTTGATTTTGAAAACAATAAGTCTAAATTTTTAGGAACATTAGGTAAACAATCTTTCAGTAAAAAGACCTTGTTGTTTGCATCATTTCTTCGAGAAGGGTCTATATAGATCCAATCAAAACTTTTAGAAGCATTTTTTAAAAACTCAATTCCATTGCCAGAAAACTGTTCTATATTGCTGATTTTCAATTGTTGATAATTGTTGTTAACAATTGTTGATAAGTTTGTGTCTAGCTCACAATGTGTTACGTTTTTGCATTTTTGAGCAAAAAAGTAAGCATCAACTCCAAAACCGCCTGTAATATCAATGACTGAATCACCTGTTATTATTGATGATTTGTACATTGCAGTGATCTCAGAAGAGGTTTGCTCAATGTTAACTTTTGCAGGATAATAAATATTCTTGGTTTTATACCAGGTTGGGAGTTTTTTATCACATTTCTTCTTGGAAACTATTTGAGTAACTAATTCTTGTACTGAAACGTCATCAAATGGACTTCCTTTAAAAAGGATTTTTGAAACATCCGAATTTAAATTATCATTGATAAATTGCTGGATATTTGGATTTAAAATAGCAGAATTCAATTAGATGTCTTTTGTTAAAGATTTTACGATTCTATTATCAGACAAAAACACTTTCAAAATCACTTTTAAAGCGGTGTATAATGGTACAGCAGTAATCATTCCAACAACTCCAAAAAGGAGTCCACCAATAATAATAATTAAGAAAATTTCTAATGGATGCGACTTTGTAGTTTTTGAAAAAATAAAAGGCTGACTAAAGAAGTTATCTACTAATTGCGTAATAAAGTAGCCAATCATTACATAAATTGTAGTTGGTAAAATTTCTGTTTGAAAATCTTGTCCTAAATTACTAGACATTGATAATAAGAACATAATTATTGCACCAATCATAGGGCCGATATATGGGATTAAATTGAGTAATGCACATAAAAAAGCAATCACAACGGCATTTTTAATTCCGAAAATTAATAATGTTATGGTGTATAAAACAAATAAAATTGTGATTTGTGCAACCAAACCGATAAAATATCTTGATAATAAATTTTTAATTATCTCTGTTGATTTAGAGAACTTATGCTCACTTTTATTTGGTAAAATTGTTAGTACAGAGCTCATTAATAATTTACTGTCTTTCATAAAGAAAAATGAAATAAATAACACAGAAAACAAACCAACACTTAAAGAACCTAAAGCGCTAGCAACTGAGTTTAATAAATTTGGTATCTCTTGAAACCCTGATAAAAAATCAATGTTTTTTAGTTTTGATAATAAGTTGATGTTTTTTGAAGTGAAATAATCATTTACTTGATTGATGACATCTTGCAAATTTTGCAATAATTTGTCTGTATGTAAAAGCGATAAGTTTTCTCCTTGTTCAATTACCAACGGAATAAACATTCTAATAATTCCAACCAAAAAACCAACAAAAAGAATCATTGTTGTAACTACGGATAATGTATTTGGAAACTTTAATTTTTTTTGTAAAAAACGAATAATTGGTCTTGCAATTAATGAGATTACAGCTGCAATAATTACATAGACTAATACAGATTGTATTAAATATAGAAAGTAGCCTAGTAGCGAAAATCCTAAAAGAATTCCTATTGCTCTTAAAATTCCGTTTGAAATATTTTTCGAATCCATAAATTTAAGTTTTCTATTAATTATATGCTTTTACATCGCCCATACTTAATTTTCTCCCGCCAGAAAAAGTGTGATTTTTTGGTAATAAGGCTCCAGATTCAGTTGTAAACCATTCATCCCAAGTTGCAGAAAATCCTTTGGTGTTTCCTTTATCAATTTGATTTTTTAAATACATGATGTAACTTTTAGGAACAAAATTTTCATCCAGAATCCATACATAAGAATCTCCAGGAGTTGTTCCGCCAGATGTGTAGGTTACTCTTAAAGCGTCTTTTCTGTCAATGTTTTCAATACTTCTTATAGTTCCGTTGTCATATAATTTATGAGGTGCAACTAACCAAAAAGAGTCGTTATTAAAAATATCCCAAGCTCTTTTTACAAGTTTTTTATCAGCTTTATCTTGTTGTATTTTGTTGAAGAAAACAATACTTTTTTCTAAGTTATTTGGATGCAATTTTACACGAATTGTATCCCAAGAAACATATACAATATGTTTTGTTTTATCCCATTTAAAATGCCTGTTTCCGCCAAAACTCCATTCTATAAAATTTGTGTTTTTATAGGCTTTGTGATTAATAGCTTCTAAAATTTTATCAGCCAAAGCATCTGCTTTTGGATTGGATGCTTTTACATTTCCCATGTTTAATTCCATTCCAAATAAACTCATTTTATGTTTTGTTGGTAGTTTAAATCCGGCTTCAGTTTTTTTCCAATTGCTCCAAGAAGCTTCGATGCCGCCAATCGGAATAATGCTTGTCCACATTTTATAACTTGTAGGAAAACCATTTTCGTCTAAAATCCATAAATAAGAATCTCCAGGCGTTGATCCGCCAGAAGTATAAGTAATTAAAAGTGCATCTTTATCGTTGTGTTTTACAATGCTTCTTTCTACGCCAGCATCAAAAATCTTAAAAGGTGCAACGAGCCAAAAGCTATCATTATTAAAATAATTTGTTGCTGTTTGAATTAAATCTTGATTTTCTGTTTTAGTTCCAGAAACAAAAACTTCAGATATTGAAGGGTTTTTTGTGTTTAAAATTACTTTGTTTTCATCCCAAGAAACTTCAACAATATTTTCTTGTTTATGCCATTTGTAAAAGTGAGCATTTCTAAAACTCCATTCTAAAACTTCAGCATTATTATAAGCATCATAATTTAAAGCTTTTTTCATTTTTGTTGCTAATGCTTCGGCCTTTTCACCTTTTATTCCTGTTGGTAAACTTTCATTTTTTGTTATATAAAAAATGGCACCAACAATAAAAATTAGCGCCAAAAATATTCCAATACCTTTTAAAATTTTTTTCATTGAATAGTAAATTTCTTGAAAAGCTAATTTACTATTATTTATTGGCTTTATAATAATCTAAAACATGATTTGGAATTTTTACGCCATCAATTAATCTGTCATCAGAAATAGGATATTCTGCAACTTGTTTTATTGGAACAATTCCTGCCCAAATAGGCAATTCGTAATCCTCAGGTTCATCAGCAACACCAACATCTCTAACTTTTGCAGAAGCAGTTTCTATTGTAAATTCTACAACCAAAGTTCTGTCTAATTCTTTTTGATGCATCGGTCTTAAAGAATCCCAATGATTTGGAACCATTTGATCTACAATTAAACCAAGAATTTCTGTTTTTTCTGCATCATTTTCAACCTTCTTTAAACTCCCGAAAAGTGTTGCAGATCGATAGTTTACAGAATGATGCAAGCCAGAACGTGCTAAAACCAAACCATCTAAATGCATTACAGTAATTGATGTTTCTCCGCTTTCTAAAATTGCCAGTAACATTCTATTTGCGGTAGAACCATGAATGTACACTTTATCATCTTTTCTGGTGTAAGCCATCGGAATTGTAATGGGTTTTCCGTCATAAATATATCCAACGTAGCATAAAAAACCAGCATCTAAAATGGTGTTGATTTTCTCCACATCATACGTTGCTCTATTTTGTCCACGTTTAACTCTGTTTAATTTTGATTGAGAATATGCTTTCATATTATTGTTTCTGTATAATTGTATGGTAAATCTTTATTGCAATGTTCGCAATTTGGTCTGATTTCTAATATTATAAATATCTTTCTTTAATGATGTCAATATGCCAAACACTGTGGCCTAAAAGGATAAATCCACAAGCTCTTGCCGAAACAGGCGAATCACTTGCTGTTCCTATATTCTTTAAATTTTCATCAGAAATACTGCTAATTAAATTCAAAGAATACATTCTTGTTGCTGCAAATTCTCCTATCAAATCTTCCATTGATTTGTTATTTGCTTCTGATGGATCTACATAAATGTCCTGGTCAAAACCACTTAACGGAGTTGTGTCTTTTCTGGCAATTCGTAATAATCTGTACATAAAAATACGTTCAGTATCAATTATGTGCTGTAACAATTCTTTAATGGTCCATTTTTCGGGTTGATAGCGATATTCTAATTTGTCTTTTGATAAAGAAGAAAAAAAATCGATGACCATTTTTTGATCAGCTTTTAATCCTTCAATTAAAGTAGTTTCACCTGAAGTTTGTTGAATGTACCTTTCGTAATAAGCGTTGTATTCTGTTGGTTTTAAATCTGCTCTTGTCATAATTTTTTGTTTAAAATACTCATGTTATAAGTAGACCAATATATGTCATTAAATTTTATATTATCTTTTAGTAAGCCTTCAATTTCGAATCCACATTTTTGATAGCATTTAATAGCTTGTTTATTAAAATCATAAACACCTAAATCTATTCTGTGTAATTTTAATTTTTCAAAACCAATCTTAACCAGTTCTTTTATAATTAAAGTGCCATAGCCTTTATTTCTATATGCTTTATCACCAACCAAAACCCTACAAATTCTTGCTGATTTATTTATAAAATCTACTTTTTTGAATTCTGCATGACCAATAACAATATCATTTTTAATATCAACAACTTTGTACGGAATTCTGTCAGAATTTTTAATGTATTTTTCTATTTGTTGATGTGTAATTGGAAAACTAAAAGCTTGCGCACTAAAAATAACCATTAATTCTTCAGAATCTATCCAATTGATTAATCTGTCGTAATCAAGTTTTTCAAATTTCTCAAGTTTTATCATTTAGGGTTTTTTTCTTTATTCAAAACTACTACATTTATGGACTGCTATAAACATCCAGAAGTAAAATAAATAATAGTCCAGTTATGTTTCCATACAAAACCAGTTTTTATTTAAATAGAAAAATATCGCAACCATTGTATTTGCAATTGTCTAATCAATTTATTCAGTTGATAAAAGAGCAAAAATTACCACCAAAAACCAAACTTCCAGGAAGCAGAACTTTAGCTGAAATGTTAAATGTGCATAGAAAAACTATTGTTGCTTGTTATGAAGAGTTGTTGTTGCAAGGTTGGACAGAAAGTATTGCTAAAAAAGGAACTTTTGTACATAGTAGCTTGCCGTTATTACATCAAACAGAATTTTTAACACCAACATTTGAAGTAGAAAACAATAAAACTGGATTTTCTTTCTATAGAAAGGATGGAAAACAAAATCAATCCGAACAAAAAAGTAACGATTTTATAGTTCTTAATGATGGTGTTTCTGACACAAGATTAACTCCAATTGACGAAATAACTAGAACATACAGAAGAATTACTGCCAAGAAAAATGTGTTTAAGAATTTAGGTTACAATTCTATTTATGGAAACGAAAAATTAAGAGATGTTTTGATGAGTTATTTGAACGAAACTAGAGGTTTAAAAATATCAAAAGAAAACGTTTTGATTACTCGTGGAAGTCAAATGGGAATTTGGTTATCGTCTCAATTATTATTGAAAGAAAAAGACATAATTATTGTAGGTGAAACAAATTATGCATCTGCAAATGCTACTTTTTTACATCAGAAAGCAACCATAAAAACTATAAAAGTTGATGAAAACGGAATTGTAATAAATGAGCTAGTAACCTTATGTAAAAAGCAGCAAATTAAAGCCGTATATGTAACTTCTCATCATCATCACCCAACAACGGTAACGTTATCTGCAGAACGAAGAATTCATTTATTAAACTTATCGAGGCAATATAATTTTGCGATTATTGAAGATGATTATGATTACGATTTTAACTATAATCACGCACCGATTTTACCTTTAAAAAGTCACGATACAAACGGAAATGTAATTTACATTGGTTCGGTTTGTAAAACTGTTGCGCCAGTTTTTAGAGTTGGTTATTTAATTGCTTCTAAAGAATTTGTTGATGAAGCAGCAAATCTTAGAAAAATGGTTGATAGGCAAGGTGATGAATTGCTAGAATTAACGTTTGCAGATTTTATTAAATCGGGCGATTTAGATAGACATATTAGAAAAGTGATGAAAATTTATAAACATCGAAGAGATTTATTTTGCAATTTGTTTTCGAATGAATTAAGTACTTTTTTTGAGTTTGAAATACCAAAAGGAGGAATGGCAATTTGGGCAGTTTTAAACAAAAATTATACTTGGAAAGAAGTTGAAAAAGAAGCGATGAATCATCAATTAGAGATTGGAGATTTTAAAAGATACGATTTGATGAAAACAAATCATAACGCTATTAGAATTGGGTTTGCAAGTTATAATGATGAAGAAATTTGTGAGTTGATTTCTCGATTAAAAAAAACTATGATAGCAATTATTAAGCAGGAAAAATCTTCTTAAATTTTTTAGGATTTTCTTTGGTGATGGAAATTTTTTCTTCCGTAAACGGATGTGTAAATTCTAAAATTGAAGCATGTAAATACAATCCTTTTCCGTTTAAAATAAGCCCGTTTTTAAAATATTCTTTATCGCCCAAAATTGGATTGTCAATTGCTAACAAATGCTTTCTTAATTGATGTTTTCTTCCTGTTTTTGGAGTGAGTTTTACTAAGTTTAAAAAATCAAAACGTTCAGATTTTTCTGATTGTAAAACTTCATATTCGGTAAATGATTTTTTATCATCAATAGGAAAGTCAATTACTCCTTTCGGATTCATTTTACCAATTGTAATTGCATGATACGTTTTTTGAATTTCCTTGTTTTCAAATAATTTATTCAACGCAATTATTGATGAACTTGTTTTTCCGATTAACAGTAAACCGCTCGTTGGATAATCTAATCTGTGAACTGGTCTTGGTCTCACAGCATCCATTTGAGAACTCTTTTTTAAGTTCTGTGAAAGTGCATTGTCAATGGTTGCAAAAGAATTTCCGCTGACTAAAATTCCTGCTGATTTGTAAATGATTGCTAAAAAATCATCTTCAAATAAAACTTCTAAGTCTAATTGTAAACGTTTGAATTCTTCTTCATTTTCTGAAGAAAATAATTCAATTTTTTCTCCACCTTTTATAAATTGAGCAGTAGATGTTTTGCTACCATCAATTAAAATTAATTCTTTTTTAATCGCTTTTTTGACACCAGATTTTGTTGGTAGATTTTTGAAAATTCCAACTGCATATTCTTGTAATCGAATAGGTTTTTCTAACGGAATTGCAATATGCGTTTCTACCAAATTCATTATTTAGCAAACAACTGACTCATGTCTTTAAAAGCTTTAAATTCTAAGGCATTATTTTCTGGATCTGTAAAAAACATCGTTGCTTGTTCGCCCACTTTTCCTTCAAACCTTATTGTTGGTTTCATTACAAACTGTGTATTTGCTGCAATTAATCTTTTTGATAAATTTTGCCAATCATCCCAAGTTAAAACCACACCAAAATGCGGAACAGGAACATCGTGTCCGTCAACAGGATTTGTAACTGGTTCTTCGTTAAATAATCCATCTTTTTGATGAATTACCAATTGATGTCCGAAGAAATTAAAATCGACCCAGCTTTCTGAACTTCTTCCTTCTTTACATTGTAAAATGTCTCTATAAAATGTTCTACACAATTCTAAATTTGTAAC
>CAXICE010000039.1:0-12488 GCA_964022045.1 uncultured Polaribacter sp.
TTGCTGTTTTATATGTTGGTGCTGCTTCTGAAGTAGAAATGAAAGAAAAGAAAGACAGAGTTGACGATGCATTGCATGCAACAAGAGCAGCTGTTGAAGAAGGAATTGTTGCTGGCGGTGGAGTTGCATTAGTAAGAGCTAAAAAAGTGCTAGAAAAAATCACTACTGATAATTTAGATGAAGTTACTGGTGTACAAATTGTTGCTCGTGCTATAGAATCTCCTTTAAGAACCATTGTTGAAAATGCAGGTGGAGAAGGATCTGTTGTAATCAATAAAGTACTAGAAGGTAAAAAAGATTTTGGTTACGATGCAAAATCTGATGCATATGTTGATATGCTTAAAGCTGGAATTATTGACCCTAAGAAAGTAACTAGAGTTGCGTTAGAAAACGCTGCTTCTGTAGCTGGAATGATTTTAACTACAGAATGTGCATTAATAGACATTAAAGAAGATAATCCTGCTGCAGGAATGCCACCAATGGGCGGCGGAATGCCAGGAATGATGTAAAGAAAATTTACTAAAAAAATAAAAAGCCTCGAGAAATTCTCGAGGCTTTTTATTTTTTAATGATCTTTATCAGAATCATTTTCTTCTTTAACTTTTTTTCGAAGTTTCATTTTACAAACTGGGCAATTTCCTTCTTTTTCATAAGTCTTGCCTTTTTCACAATCCATTGGACATTGATATGTATTATGTGCCAATTCCTTCGCTTCTTTATCAACAGAAACATGTTCTTTTTTCTCTTCTTTCTTTTCTGATTTACATGCTGTAAACACAAAACTTACAGAAAAAATTATTGCTACTAAAAATATTATTTTTCTCATTTTACTTTTGTTTTATATGATCTTTAACAACTTGTTCATCTCTGTATTTACAACAAGGATCTATTGCGTTATACACTTCTAATTTAGCTTTTATAGGCTTTGTATCATGCCCAACAGAAGCCATCTTTTTTTGAATCTTTAATGTGTCTGTTTTACGCTCATCAATAATTAAACTTAATTGATGAGTTCTAACATTCCAGTTTGCAAACTTTACTCCCTTTGTTTTTAAAGCTGCTGTTTCAATTCGTTTTTTACACATTCCGCAAACGCCATCTACCTCTATAGATACTTTTGCATTTCTCTTTTTCTTTTGAGCACTCACAGATACTGTAATCAGTAAAGCGCATAGAATCATAATTGTTTTTTTCATATTAGTCTATATTAAATCTTAATCCTGCATAAAAAGCGGCTCCGAAAATTGGTGCATAAACGATTGTAGTATCGAAGTTTGCTCCAAACGGATTATCACTTGCTAAAATAGGATTTTTTTGTTTGTAATTTGTTAAATTTTCTCCACCAGCATAAACTTCAAATTGTTTAGAAAACACTTTTGTTATTTGAGCATTTAATAAACTGTAACTTTTAGAATGTGTTGGCAATTGATAATTTACTGGGTTTGTAGTTGTGTTTGGCAAACGTTTTTTACCGATTAAATTATACGTTACATCAAATTTCCATTGCGAATCATCCATCGTTAAATTAGTTTCGTAAGAAACATTTGCAAAGAAGCGATGTTTTGCTTGCAGTGGTTTTTGAAATTTCCCGGAAGTATAATCTGTATACACATCATAAAATTTATAAGCCGTTCTTAAGTTTACACTTTTAAGCAACTCATAACTTACTTCTAACTGCATAGTATTTGCTTGGCTTTTTCCTGATAAATCATAAAACGATATTTCTTGCGGATTTTCCCAATCTACAACAACTTGATTTTTAAAATCTGTTCTATAATAATCAAATGTAATGTCTCCTTTTCTATCCAATAGATTGAATTTCTGCAAATAAGAAACTCCATAATTCCATGCTATCTCTGGATTTAATCCGTAGATGTTCCCTGTTGGATTGTTAATCTTTATTTGCCTAGAACTTGCAAACATATGCTGGTTTTCTGCAAAAATATTTGCACTTCTTTTTCCTCTTCCAAATGACGCTCTAAACACACCATTTTCCCAAGGAACATAGCGTAAATGTAAACGTGGCGTTACAAAAGTTCCTAATAAATTATGTTTATCAACACGCAATCCGGCAGTAAAACTAAAGTTCTCTAAATCATCATATGCATATTCAAAAAATGCTCCAAAAGAGTCTTCGTTTCTATTATAATTATTCACATTTACTAACTCTTCATACTTATCATATGAAAAACTAACTCCGGTTTTAAACTTGTTTCTCGTATCTCCAATAATTGAATTAAAAATCAAATTAGAATACACACTTTGATGTTGAATATCGTACACATTTAAACCAAAATAAGAATCTTGTTGATGATTGCTATACGCAAACTGAAACCCAAAACTTTGAAATGGTAATTCTGGAAAAACATACCCAATTTTTGTAGAAACTTCTGCTCTATTTGTGTTGATTTCGCTTCCCCAAAAAGTTGTTGTTCCTTTGTATTTTGTAGGATCAAAATCTAATTGACCCATTTGTTTTTCGTCGTTTAAATATCTAAAATTGATAAAACTAATCCAGCCTTTTTCTGCATTTGTATATTGCCAACGATTCATTACATTTATTTGATTTGCCAATGGCGCATCTAAAAATGTGTCGTTATTTTTATCAAATTTTTCACCTCTATAATTTCCGTGCAAATACAAACCTGTTTGCCATTTTTCGGAAAGTTTTGTATTAAAATGCGTGTTTAATTCCAATCTTCCGTTTAAAGAAGAATAGGCATTTACAAAGAGTTTTTTGTCAGAAAACGGCTTTACCAATTCTGCATTTATTTGTCCAGAAATACTTTCGTAACCATTTACAACGCTTCCAGCACCTTTTGTAATTTGAATACTTTCTACCCAAGTTCCCGGTGTAAATGTTAATCCGAAGGCTTGCGAAGCGCCACGAATTGACGGAATGTTTTCTTGCGTAATTAATAAATACGGGCTTTTTAAACCTAACATTTCTATTTGCTTGGTTCCGGTTAAGGCATCAGAAAAACTCACATCGATTGATGGATTGGTTTCAAAACTTTCTGATAAATTACAACAAGCCGCTTTTAACAATTCGTCTTTATTTACTGTAAATGTATTTTGTGTTTGTAAAAAAGATTTCTGAATCGATTTTCTTTTTGAATCGATTACCACTTCATCCAACTCGTTATCTGGCGTTAAAAAATGATGAATCGGTTTTAAACTTGTAATAGTTAACGTGTCGGTTTTATAACCAACATAACTTACAATTAGTTTTTTGTAAGATTTTTTATAGGCGATGGTAAACCATCCTTTTTCGTTTGTTACAGCACCAACAGATGTGCCCAACCAATGTACGTTTGCTCCGTAAACACCTAAATTATCTTTTGGATTATTTTTATCCATAATCATTCCCTTAAATTCAGTTTGAGAAAATGTTATGACGGGAATCAGTATTAAAATACTGAATATTATTTTTTTCATTTTGTTTGATTTTTTATAAAAATTGTACTCTTTTTTTCTTCAAAAAGCGAAGATTTTTTCGTGTAAATTTTATAAAATCAAATTAAAAAAGTTTGGTATAAAACCTGGTAATCGCTTAGGATATCAGGCGGAGAAAAATCTTTGTAAAATTCTTTTTCTAAAGCTGCATCAGCAAAAATTGCTTGATAAGAAATTGCAAGAGAAAGAATTATTTTTTGTTGATTTATAGATAAATCGTCTATAGAATTTTTCTGAAGCTTGTCTTGTCCTTCAATATGATACACTTCATCCTTACAACAGTTTTTCATCTCTGAAGCATCAATTTTCATATCACAAGAATCTGCATTTCCAATAATTGAAACATCAACTAAAAAATCACCACAATAATGTTTTTCTACAGTAAAAGACATAGTAGATAACAGCACTAAAAGTGCCATTGTAACTGATGCTATTTTATTGAAAATTGATTTCATATTCTGGATACAAAGGTAATTAATAAAACAAACAGAAACATTAAAATCTTCTTAATTTATTTAATTCCATATAATAAAATGCAGGAAGTAACAACAATAAAAACAATGGATGAATTAAAAATCTTCGGATATAAAATGGCAATAAGTAACCATTGCTAAACTCGTTCTTAAGTAAAACAACAAAGGTAATTATTAACAATATAAAGACTACCATTAAAAAGAAGCCCGTAAATTTTACAAAAGATTTTTTTTGAAACATTACATAAATAATAGCGATTGTAACCAAAGAATTTAAAGAATACCTGAACAGTAAATCAACAACAAGTTTCCAAATATTTACTTCTGGCATTGAAGAATATAAATAATCGTTTTGAAAATATGTAATTAATGGATCGTAAAATAAATCATTTTCAAAAGCTCTAATTAAAAAAAGTAGCGCAATTAAAATTATGACTAATATGTATTTTACAACTTTATTCATTTTTTATGGTATGAAAATTTTTGCACCCAAATTACCCATAATAAAAATGTGGTTCCGTAAATAATTGACGGAAAAACTAAATTGTGTAACATGGTTTGTTGTTCTGGATACTTATATAACATCATAGTTAAAAATGCAATTCGTAAAATATTTATAACGTAAATAATAAAACTTCCAACAATTGCGTAAATCAATGTGGATCTTTTAGGCCCAGAAAACGCAATTATAAAAGCAATAAATAAAATTATAATACTAATAGAATTACATCCTTCAATAACTCTAGCTATATATTGATTATCTACCAATAATTTTACTGACATTTCTTTATCGTGCTGAACACTCCTTACATTGTATCCGAAAAACCTTAAAACCGAAACAGTTTGATTAGCAACTTTTGTTGTAATTGATGCACACTGAAACCCTGATTCTTTTACTTGCGACTTATTTAAATACGTAGCGTAAGTTGTAAACAGCAGAAAATAAGCAACAAAAAATTTAACTAGAAAAAGGGTGATGTTTTTATACTTATTCAAACTAAAAATTATTTATTTTTGTAGCGTTAATAATCGTACTTAACAAATTTAAGTAATTTCAATTAAAGCACCATGCAACTCAATAATATAAAACAACAGGTTTCTTCAATACTTAATAGCTCAAGCACCAAAGGAGAAAAACTACAAGCAATTTGTGATTATTTAGAATCGGAAGTTTCTTATTATGATTGGGTTGGTTTTTATTTTAAAAATGGCGATAAAAACGAATTAAAATTAGCAGAATTTACTGGTGAACCTACAGAACATATTATTATACCATTCGGAAAAGGTATCTGTGGTCAAGTTGCAGTTAGTAACGAAAACTTTGTTGTGCAAGATGTTTCTGAACAAGACAATTATATTTCTTGTGGATGGAAAGTGAAATCAGAAATTGTAATTCCGATTTTCGTAAACAACGAAAACATTGGTCAAATTGATATTGATTCTCATACCGCAAATGTATTTACAGAAAAAGACGAAGAGCTATTAGAATATATCTGCAAAGAAGTATCAAAAATTTTGTAAAAATATTTTTACAGCTATTGCTCAGTACAAATATTTTTTTTAAGTTTGTTATTATATTTATTAATACATTTTTGTAATCATTAATTCTCCCTAAGAATGAAAAAACAAAATAGCACTTTTAGCGCCTTCATAGGCAAAATTACAGGTTCTAAAAAGAACGATTTCTCTTCAAAGAAATATCAAAATTACACCAGTTTAGTTAACAATTTCAAAACCAAATTAGAAGTCGAGTAAGGTTTAATTTTAAGCAATAAATCTATTGTTTAAAGTTTAGATATTTAGTAGCTTTGCGTGCTTAACAACACAGCAAAATGACTAATACAAAAACTATTAAATCTGCATTAATTTCTGTTTTTCACAAAGACGGACTACAACCTCTGGTTGAAAAACTAAACGAACAAAATGTAACCATTTATTCTACTGGTGGAACCGAAAAATTCATCAAAGACTTAGGAATAAATGTAGTTCCTGTAGAAGATGTAACCTCTTACCCTTCTATTTTAGGAGGAAGAGTAAAAACATTACACCCAAAAGTTTTTGGCGGAATCTTAAACAGACAAGATCATGAAGGTGATGTTTCAGAAATGGAATCTTATCAAATTCCGCAGTTAGATTTAGTAATTGTTGATTTATATCCGTTCGAAAAAACTGTTGCTTCTGGAGCTCCAGAACAAGATATTATTGAAAAAATTGACATCGGCGGAATCTCTTTAATTAGAGCAGCTGCAAAAAACTTTAAAGACACTGCAATTATTTCTTCAATGGATCAGTACAATGATTTCTTATCATTGATTACCGACAACAATGGAACTACTACAATTGCTGACAGAAAAAAATTAGCTGCAAAAGCGTTTAATATTTCTTCACATTACGATACTGCAATTTTTAATTATTTTAATGCAGATCATGAAGAAGCTGCTTTAAAAATTAGCGAAACAAACGGTAAAGTTTTACGTTATGGAGAAAACCCACATCAAAAAGGGTTTTTCTTTGGCGATTTAGAAGTAATGTTTGATAAATTACATGGTAAAGAATTAAGCTACAATAATTTATTAGACGTTGATGCTGCTGTAAATTTAATGTTAGAATTTAAAGGAGAAGCACCAACTTTTGCTGTTTTAAAACACAATAACGCATGTGGTTTTGCGCAAAGAGAAACTATAAAACAAGCTTATGTTGATGCATTAGCTGGTGATCCAGTATCTGCTTTTGGCGGAATTTTAATTGCTAACACAGAGATTGATGCTGAAACGGCAACCGAGATTCATAAATTATTCTGCGAAGTAGTAATTGCTCCTTCATTTTCTGATGAAGCTTTAGCCATTTTAAAAGGAAAGAAAAACAGAGTTTTATTGGTTCAAAAAGAAGTTGAGTTGCCAAACACAACAGTAAGAACGTGTTTAAACGGAGCTTTAGTTCAAGAAAAAGATTTCATCACAGATAAATTAGAAGATTTATCATACGCAACAAACAATAAACCAACAGAAAGTCAGTTAGAAGATTTGTTATTTGCATCAAAACTGTGTAAAAACACAAAATCTAACACAATAATTCTTGTTAAAAACAAACAATTATTAGCTGGAGGAACTGGTCAAACAAGTAGAGTTGACGCATTAAAACAAGCAATTGATAAAGCCGCAAGTTTTAATTTTGACTTAAATGATTCTGTTATGGCAAGTGATGCATTTTTCCCATTTCCTGATTGTGTAGAAATCGCTGGAAATGCAGGAATAAAAAGTGTAATTCAACCTGGCGGATCAATCAAAGATCAATTAAGTATTGATTATTGCAACAACAATAATATTTCAATGGTTTTAACAGGAATAAGACATTTTAAACACTAATAAATTACTACTGTTATTCTGTGTTTTGAACATAGATTTTTAGTAGATTTGTAAGTAGACATTAAAAAATAAAAAAAAGATAATTTTATGGGTTTTTTCGATTTTATGACGGAAGATATCGCTATCGATTTAGGTACTGCGAACACACTTATTATCCATAATGGAAAAGTAGTAATAGATAGTCCTTCAATAGTTGCTCGAGATAGAGTTTCTGGTAAAATTATTGCCGTTGGTAAAGAAGCCAATTTGATGCAAGGAAAAACACATGAAAATATTAAAACAATTCGTCCGTTAAAAGACGGAGTTATTGCAGATTTTCAAGCATCTGAAGAAATGATAAAAGAGTTTGTTAAACAAATTCCTTCAATCAAAAAGAAATTATTTCCACCTGCTTTAAGAATGGTTATTTGTATTCCTTCAGGAATTACAGAAGTTGAAAGACGTGCTGTACAAGATTCTGCAAGACATATGAATGCCAAAGAAATTTACTTAATCTTTGAACCAATGGCAGCTGCAATTGGTGTTGGCATTGATATTATGGAACCAAAAGGAAACATGATTATTGACATAGGTGGAGGAACAACAGAAATTGCTGTTATTGCTTTAGCTGGTATTGTTTGTGATCAATCTGTGAAAGTTGCAGGTGATTTATTCACAAGCGATATTATGTATTATATGCGTACCCAACACAACTTATATGTTGGAGAAACTACTGCAGAAAAAGTAAAAATAAATATTGGTGCAGCAACAGAAGATTTAGATTCTCCACCAGAAGACATGTTAGTTCAAGGTAGAGACTTATTAAGCGGAAAACCAAAACAGGTTCAAGTTTCTTACAGAGAAATTGCAAAAGCATTAGATAAATCTATCTTAAGAATTGAAGATGCAGTAATGGAAACTTTATCTAAAACTCCGCCAGAATTAGCTGCGGATATCTATAATACAGGAATTTATTTAGCTGGTGGTGGCTCTATGCTTCGTGGATTAGACAAACGTCTATCTAGAAAAACAGATTTACCTGTTTATGTAGCTGAAGATCCGTTAAGAGCAGTTGTTAGAGGAACTGGAATTGCTTTAAAAGAAATTGAAAAATACAAAAGCGTATTAATGAAATAACAACACGTTTGAATCTTTTTTATGCAGCAATTATTTTATTTTATTCAGAAGTATAAATACTTTCTATTTTTTTTGTTGCTTAGTTTTATTGCACTGTTCTTTACAATAAACAACAATAATTTTCATAAAAGTAAATTTATTAGTTCTGCTAATCAAATTACTGGTGGTTTATACGAAAAGAACTCTCAAATTTCTAATTACTTTAATTTAAGATCACAAAACGAAGAGTTAACATCAGAAAACACTCGTTTAAAAAACTTAATTGAAAAATTGTCTTCAAAGACAGATTCTACAGTTAATATTACTGTTATAGATTCTACTGTTTACAATCAAAAATACACCTATACTTCTGCTAAAATTACCCGCAATAAATATCATTCTTTAAACAATTTCATCCTAATAAATAAAGGTCAAAATCAAGGAATTGAAAAAGAAATGGCCGTTATAAATAGCAAAGGAATTATTGGCATCACAGAAGATGTAAGTGGAAATTACACAAGAGTACAATCTATTTTAAACAGCAATAGCAAGATAAATGCTAAGTTAAAAAACAGTTTTCATTTCGGTACTTTGGTTTGGAACGGAATCGATTATAACGTTGTGCAACTAGAAGATATTCCAAGACAAGCTAACATTAAAATTGGAGACACAATTATTACTGGAGGAAAATCAACAATTTTTCCTGAAGGAGTTTTAATTGGAACAATTAAAAAAATAAACTCTCAAAATAGTAATCACTCAATTGACATAAAACTGTTTAATGACATGAGTAATATTGGTTACACTTATGTTGTGACTTCACTAGACAAAGAAGAAATAAGAACTTTAAACAATTCTATTGATGAATAAAGGTCCATATATTGCTTTCTTGTTTTTTTCGCTTTTGTTTTTACAAGTGTTTATACTAAATAACATTCTATTTTTAGAGCATGTAAATCCGTATTTGTATGTTGCTTTCGTTATTTTTTATCCATTAAAAAAAGAACGTTACTTATTTTTATTCCTTTCTTTTTTATTAGGTTTATCAATTGATTTTTTTGCTGATTCTGGCGGAATAAATGCGTTTTCACTTTTATTTATTGCCTACATTAGACTTTTTTTTGTGGGTTTAATTTTCAAAAAAACGGAACAAGATTATCTATTATTCAACTTGCATTTAGAACCTTTTGGAAAAGTTTTTAATTATGTGATAATTTTAATAGTTATTCATCACTTCATTTTATTTTCTTTAGCTAACTTTAGCACACAAAACTTTTCAGGTGTTCTAGTTAACACTTTGTATTCGAGTATTTTTACTGCAGTTTTGTTTTTTTTAGGAACATACATTATCAGAAAGAAAAATAAATGAAGCGTAGCTCTTTACTTTACATTTTTATAACACTTGCTGGATTGATATTAATTGGAAGGCTATTTCAATTACAAGTTATTCAAGGTGCAGATTTAGACCCAAACAGAAATGCAGCTGTAAAAGTAATTTACGATTATCCAGAACGTGGATATATTTATGACAGAAACGGAAAACTATTAGTTGCCAATCAACTTTCATACGATGTAATGGTGGTTCCAAATGAAGTTACTCCTTTAGACACTTTAGAGTTTTGTAAACTTTTAAAAATTGACAAAGATTATTTTAAACGAAAATATAAAACCGCCAAAAGATATTCTCCTTGGCTTCCATCAGTTTTTCTAAAACAATTAGCCAAAGAAGATTTTGCTTTTTTACAAGAAAAATTGCACAAGTATAAAGGCTTTTACATCCAAAAAAGAAACATTAGAAATTACCCAATAAGTTCGGCTGCAAATGTTCTTGGTTACATTAGCGAGGTCAATGAATTAGAAGCTAAAAACAATCCGAATTTTCAACAAGGAGAATTAATTGGAACAAGTGGTGTAGAAAAATCGTACGATTCGATTCTTAGAGGAGTTAAAGGAAAAAAGTTTTTACATAGAGATCGTTTAAACAAAATTATAGGAAAATATAAAGATGGCGAGTATGATACTTTAGCTGTAAACGGACAAGACATCACTTTAACTATCGATAGTGAATTACAGAAATATGGTGAGTTATTAATGTCTGGAAAACGAGGTGGAATTGTTGCAATTGAACCTAAAACTGGAGAAATATTAGCGCTAATATCTACACCAACTTACAATCCAAACATGATGGTTGGAAGACAGCGCGCTTATAATTCGACCATTTTAATGGATAAAAACAACTTAGATAAACCAACTTTTGACAGAAGCTTACAAGCAACATACCCTCCAGGATCACCATTCAAATTAATTAATGCTTTAATTGGATTACAAGAAGGTGTTATTGATAGTGATTTTGGGACCTATTGTTATGGAGGTTATCGATATGGAAACAAAAAAAGCGACTTTCAAAAATGCCATTGTAATATTTTTGGCGGACCAATTAAATTGAACAGAGCAATTTCTAAATCATGTAATAGTTACTTTTCTACTACTTACAGAAAAATAATTGACAATGCATCAACTCCAAGTGCAGGAATGGATATTTGGAGCAATCATGTAAAAAGTTTTGGATTGGGTAATTATTTAGGATATGATTTACCTGTTGGGAGTCCTGGTTTAATTCCTAACGGAAAGTATTATGACAATAGCAATAAATTTTCTTGGGGAGCAACAACAACAATTTCTAACGCAATTGGACAAGGAGAAATCTCTACAACACCAATTCAATTAGCAAATGTTACAGCAGCAATTGCCAACAAAGGATATTTTTACACACCTCACATTTTAAAGAAAGCAAATAATAAAAATATTAACAATCCAAAATTTACAGTTCCTAAAAAAACGACAATTAACACTAAACATTACGACCCAATTATTGAAGGAATGCATACTGTTTTTAAAACTGGAACAGGGAAATTAAGTAAAATAAACGGAATTGATATTGTTGGAAAAACTGGAACTGCAGAGAATTTTGCAATAATAAACGGAATTAGAACACAATTAGATGATCATTCCATTTTAGTTGCATTTGCGCCTAAAGATAATCCAAAAATTGCAATTGCTGTTTTTGTTGAAAATGGTGGTTATGGTTCAACAATTGCCGCACCCATTACAAGTTTATTGATTGAAAAATATTTAAACAAAAAAATAACTGGCAATAACAGAAAGTGGATTGAAAACAGCATGATTAATTTGAGCTTACAACACATTTATAATCGAAAAGAAATAATTCAAAAAAAGGAGTTTAAAGATTGAGAGCAGAAAAAAATAATATTTTTTACGGCATAGATTGGATCTTAGTTATTCTGTATGCTGTTCTAGTCGGTTTTGGCTGGATGAACATCTATGCTGCAACAACTAGTGAAGAAAATTCATCACTTCTTGATTTTTCCACAAGATATGGAAAGCAGCTATTATGGATTATATTATGTGTTCCTTTAATTATTTTTGTACTCTTTTTCAATTCAAAATTCTACGAAAAATTTGCAAGTATTTTATATTTAATTGGAATCTTATCTCTTTTAGGACTTTTTGTCTTCGGAAAAAACATTAACGGTGCTCAATCTTGGTATAATTTCGGAAGTGCAAGTTTACAACCTTCAGAGTTTGCAAAAGCATTTACTGCTTTAGCAATTGCGAAATTATTAAGTGATAGACAATACAATTTAAAACTAATTAAAAACCAAATTAAAGCGTTTATCATCATATTTTTACCTGCAGTTTTAATCGCTTTGCAACCAGATTTAGGTTCAGTTTTAGTGTATTTAGCATTCTTTTTTGTTTTAAACAGAGAAGGCTTAACTTTGAATTATATTATAATTGGTTCGCTTGCAATTGTTTTATTTCTATTAACATTACTTTTTAGCGCAACAGCAATCATAATTACCTCTTTTTCATTACTTTCAATTATCGTTATTTACTTTTTAAAACGAAATAAAGGCTACTTAAAATTTAATTGGTATAAAATCCTTGGACTCTATTTAGTAATTGGGTTATACATTTTTAGCTCTGGATATATTTTTAACAATGTTTTTGAACAACATCAAAGAGATCGTTTTGAAATTCTTTTAGGCTTATCTAAAGACACCAAAAAGATTGGATA
>CAXICE010000040.1:0-11988 GCA_964022045.1 uncultured Polaribacter sp.
TCTTTAATTACTTTGTCTTTAAAACCATAAACGGTTGATGTTAATCCTTGTAAAAAATCTCTATCATGCGAAACCAAAATCAATGTTCCGTTAAAACTTCTCAACGCTTCTTTCAACACATTTTTAGACGCAATATCTAAGTGATTTGTTGGCTCATCCATGATTAAAACGTTAAACGGAGACAACAATAATTTACACAAAGCCAAACGATTACGTTCTCCTCCAGAAAGCACTTTTGCTTTTTTATCTACGGCATCGCCACCAAATAAAAACGCACCCAACATATCTCTAACTCTTGCTCTGTTAGAATCTGTTGCGGCATCTTCCATAATTTGTAAAACGGTTTTTTCTGGCGGTAAATGTTCCGATTGATTTTGTGCAAAATATCCAATTTGCACATTATGTCCCAACTTTAAATGACCATCAAAAGGAATATCGCCAACCATCATTTTTGCCAACGTAGATTTTCCTTGTCCGTTTTGACCAACAAAAGCAATTCTGCTGTTACGTTCAATTAATAAATCAACATTTTCTAAGACATGATTATCGCCATAACTCTTACTCATGTTTTCTGCTTCGACAATAATTTTTCCAGGTTCAATCGATTTTGCAAAACGAATATTCATCGTTGCATTATCATCTTGATCTACTTCAATTCGCTCAACTTTATCAAGCTGTTTCATTAACGATTGCGCCATAGAAGCTTTGCTTGCCTTCGCTTTAAATTTGTCGATTAGCATTTGCTTTTGCTTAATCTCTCTGTCTTGATTTTTCTGTGCTTGAAGTTGTTTTTCTTTGATTTCTCCTCTTAATAATAAGAATTGAGAGTACGGTTTTTTGTAATCGTAAATTTGCCCTAAAGAAATTTCTATGGTACGATTTGTTACATTATCTAAGAACATTTTATCGTGCGAAACTAATACAATGGCGCCAGAATATCCTTTTAAGAAGTTCTCTAACCAGATAATAGATTCGATATCTAAGTGATTCGTTGGCTCATCTAACAATAAAATATCGTTGTCTTGTAATAATAATTTTGCCAACTCAATTCTCATTCTCCATCCACCAGAAAAAGTGTCAGTAAGTTTGTCAAAATCTTCTCTTTTAAAACCTAAACCTTGTAATATTTTTTCTGTATTTCCTTGATAATTGTATCCACCAAGTAATTCGTAACGTTCTGTTTTTTCTGTTAAATCGATAATTAACTGACTGTAAGATTCACTTTCGTAATCGGTTCTTGTTGCCAATTGATTGTTGATCTCATCTAACTCAAGTTCAATTTTTTTAATTTCTTCAAATGCCTGATATGCTTCTTCTAAAATAGTTCTTCCTTGTACAAAATCGATATCTTGACGAAGAAACCCCATTTTAACATCTTTGTCAAAAGCCATCGTTCCTCCACTGGTTTCAATATCTTTAGACAGTACTTTTAACAGTGTAGATTTTCCTGCTCCATTTTTTCCAATCAACCCAATTCTATCACCTTTATTTAATTTAAAAGTGATTCCAGAAAACAAATCTGTCCCCATAAAAGAGACTGTTAAATTATGTACGTTAAGCATGTATTTTTTTGTAATTTTGTGATTGCAAATCTACTTAAAATAATTAGAGTAATCATGTTTAAAAAAGGCACAAAAATATACAGCATTTTCAATAACAAATGTCCTAAATGTCATGAAGGAGATTTTTTCAAACACAAACTCACTTATCACCCAAATAAAATAACAAAACTACATGATAATTGCCCAAATTGCGATTTAAAATACATGTTAGAAACGTCGTTTTTTTACGGGGCAATGTATGTAAGTTACGGAATTACAGTAGCTATGTTTGTTGCCGTTTTTATCATTTCAAAAGTATTTATTGGACTAGGTATTTTAGAATCTTTTGCCGCAATTTTAATTACCGCAGTAATCTTAATGCCTTTAAATATGCGACTTTCTAGAATTCTTTGGATAAATATGTTTGTTGCTTTTGATAATAAAAAAGAAAAAGTAAAATCTTAATCAAATCTTTTAATATCTATTTCTTTATCTAGTATTTTGCCTTTTTCTAAGTGATTAAAAAGGTTTTTAGCAATTGTTGGCGCAATCATAACTCCACGCGTTCCTAAGCCGTTTAAAACGATTAATT
Source organism: uncultured Polaribacter sp. (assembly GCA_964022045.1). Classification (GTDB taxonomy): domain Bacteria; phylum Bacteroidota; class Bacteroidia; order Flavobacteriales; family Flavobacteriaceae; genus Polaribacter. The sequence goes on from CAXICE010000040.1 coordinate 2,134, forward strand.
CTGGCTTCTCTGGATGCACACCAACCATTGGTCTTCTATCTTTTACTGTTGGTCTGATTCCTGCAAATTGCTTTACAATTGTGTACGGAACTTTAATTACTTTTTTTAATTTCTCAATCAATTCTTCTTTTCCTGCTTCAGTAATATCTAACGTTTTGTCTTTCCAATTAAAAGTGGCACCAACCTTATAATAATGATTTCCTAAAGGCATTACAAATAAGGTTGATTTTAATAAAAAGTCAATGTCTAATTCTGGCGCGTGAATTGTAAATAACTCACCTTTTACTTCATTTAAAGGCAAGTCATTAAAAAACGGGTTCTGTTTAATTCCAAAACCTTCGCAAAAAACAATTCGGTTTGCTTCAATGTTTTTATAAGAAACACATTTGTCATTAAATCCTATAGAATCGTAATCAAACTTTTCAAAAACAATTTGTGAGCTTTCTTTTAAATAATCACGATACGCAGTTACCAATTTCTCAGTATCAATTCTTCCAGTATGTTCTAGTTCTCCAAAACCAAAATCAGCTACAACAGCATCAATTTTTTCATTTAAAATATCTGGATTCATAAAGTTAGAAAGCATTGGTTTGTCTGAAGCTTCGTACCAATTATTTTGATCTTCTATAGATTTAAAAGCTTTTCTGATTTTAAACTTAATATCGATTTTTAAATTCAGTTTTTCTTCAATTCTCTTATAAAACGGAAGTGCAACTTCTAATTGTTTTTCGGCATTCCAAACTGGCGTGAATCGTTTTAAAATAACAGGATTATAAACGCCTCCAGCAACTAAAGATGATGTTTGAGAATTGTCTTCAAAAACTACAAAAGTCTTTTTAGCAGCGATTAACTCCTCAACAAAAGCCAAACCAGCCAAACCTAAACCAACAACAATATAATCTACTTTCATGCGGTAAAAATACGCTATTAAACGCAAAAAAGCGTTCTGAATTTTAGAACGCTTTTTTTATTATTTATTGAATTGATATTAGTAATTCCACATATCAATTTCTCTATTTCTAATCTCTTCCTTAATCTTGTCTGCTTCTAGCAGTTGGAATAAAGAATTTCCTCTTACGTAATCAGATATTTTTCGATTGTCATACAAGCTTTCTTCTCGTACAATAAAGGAGGCGAATCGCCTAGCATTTAGCAAGTGATCAAAGGAAATTGGATGTGATGAGTTCTTCGGATTAAATACTTTTGCTTTGTGTAAAACATTTCTTGCCGATGGATAAAAAATCCAAAAAAGTGGATATAAATTATCATCTTCAACTTCAGAAACACCCAAAGTTTTCACATCTGGTCCTAAAGGTGCAATTGCTAATAAACGATACTTTAATTCTCCTTGTCTTTTATCAAAATACCACATTCCTTTAATTTTGTAGGCAGTAATATCTTGTGTGCTTACTCTAAACGTGTCTATGTCATTTCCATTTGGACGCGCGTTAAAAAGTAACTCAGAGATTTCTTGTCTCGTAATTTTAGAATTGAAAAAATCATCAGAATATGCTTCTTTAATTTTTCCTGTTTTAATTCCTTTATACAATGTATCAAATAACGATCTACGGTCATTAGAAATATTAGCAGTATCAATAGGAAAATAATACGGAAGATTTATTTTTTGATTTAAATCAATAATTTCCCATACAACCTTAGACCATAAGATATCTCTATCGTCAATATAACCATAAGGTAAAGGTGTGTCATTATCTGCCAACAATTGTTCTTTTGTTTTCTTACCAATTTGATCAACAGTTGTTGAATTTAATAAATTGGCTTGTGCATTAATGATCCCTGAGGTAATCAATGCTAAAAAAACAATATAAAAACGTTTTCCATTCATACTACTTAGTTTAATCTTAATTCGAAATCTCAATAATTACAGGCATCACTTTTTTAAGCTTGTAAGATGTATTGTTTTCAATAACAGCCTCAATATCAAAAATTGTAATCTGTTGCCCTCTTCTTGCTCTAGCTATTACTTTTTTAGCAGCAGCATTAAAAGTTGTGCCACTAACTGTAACAGCTAATTGACCAGGAACTTTTACTGAAAATTTTGTTACTTTTAACTTTAAGTCAAAAACAAAATCTTGCAGTCCTGCTCCAATTGTTACACGTCCAACACTTGTTTTTGGCATCTTAACAATCCCAAAACCTCCTCTTGCTGTTCCCATTGCTGGCGGAATGTCTTTTATTCTAAATGTTTTAACTGAACTTACTTTTTTACCACTAGTTAAAGTTGCTCCAACATTTATTTTCATTTCGTTTCCTTTTCCTGGTTTGATAACAAAACTAGAACCACTTTTAGAGATTGAACCACCAGAAGCAGAAACATTTAAGTTGTTATTACTTACACCAGGTAATGATACCGAAACTGGGTTATCAACTCCACGATATACAACATTCATTGCATCTGCAGAAATAACGGCATCGTTTGGCTCAGGAATAACTGTATAAGAACTATTAAATGCTACAGGAACCGATTTACCGTTCTCTGTAAAACTAATAACTCCTTTAATATCGTTATCTCCTAATCTATTTGCTCTTAAATCCAATATTACCTGTCCAGCTTCAATCTTTGTATAATTACGTCCGTTTAAAGTAACTTTATCTGGTTTCATATTTGCGTCGTAACGACCTAAAACCACTTTACCAGTTACTTTTTCTCCAACATAATATGCTGTTTTATCTAACTGAACAATTCCTTTATAATTACTTAAAGAAACTTCACTTTCTAATTTACCACCTAATAAAGATGTTAAAATATCACTTTCTGTATTCTTTATGTTCGATTGCATTTGCGTTAAATTTGCAATTGATGCGATTAAAGGAAAACCTTCATATCTATATTTCAACCAAGGAATTTCTTTTCCTTCTGCATCTGTTTGAACATCTGTATTAAATCTTCTATCAACTGTAGATTTTAACGTTTCGTTATTTCCTAGCGCTGCTTTGATTCCATTTCTAAAACCTGCAATTTTTGCTAAGAAATCATCTCCTTCTGCTGTAAAACCATCTCCTTTAAAAAAGTAAGAATCTAAGAAATCTGTTTTATCCATAGATTGATACGCTTTATCATCTTCTAAACCTTCAGTCATTTTAGATTTTAAATTATCTAAATATGAATAAAAACCATCTGCTATACCTTTAATTTGTATTGCTTGTTGATTTAAAGGTCCATATTCTGCTGGCTGATCTGTTGCTTTAGAGCTTAAACTTGCATAAGCAGCATTGTTTTTCTGAGTTGTTGTTACATTATTTTCAGAAATTCCTTCATTCATAAATCCGAATGCTGATAAAACTTCTTTACTCATATTCATTGCCAACATTGCAATAAACACAAGATACATTAAGTTTATCATTTTTTGTCTTGGGGACATTTTTCCTCCTGCCATATCTAATTAGTTTAGTTATAAATTATTACTAATTATTTACTTGACATTGCAGATAACATTCCACCGTAAACTCCATTTAAAGAAGACATATTTTCGGCTAATGATTCCATTTGTTGTTGTAATTTTTCAGAGTTTTCAGCTAGTGAATTATTCAATTCTGCTTGTTTATCTGCATTTTGAACTTGCACTTGATACAATCCGTTTAAAGATTCCATTTGAGAAACCGCTTTTGCCATTTCTTCGTTATAACTATTGGTTGTTGAAATAGTTTCTGAAGCTGCTGTTAAACCTTGAGCAGCACCTTTAAAATCTTTAATGCTATCGCCTAAGCTTTTTATAAGCGTATTGTCTAATTCTGCTTCTCTTAATAAATTATCTAATTTTTTAGAAAGCATTCCGTTTGCACCGGTAGCTTCTGCATCAGAATTTCCTAATTCTGGATATACTTTACTCCAATCTAAATCTTCATCAACAGGTTCAAAAGCTGAAACTGCAAATACGCCTGCTTCTACTATTAAACCGAGAGTTAACATAAATCCACCGGAAATACCGAGTACTGTAATGTGTTGTATTTTAAAAAGTGCTCCAAGAATTACGATTGCGGCTCCTAGGCCGTAAACCATATTCATTATCTTTTTACTTCTTTTTGATTGTGACATAATTTCTATTTTTAGGGGTTAGTAGTTATTATTCTTATTTATTTTTGCCATAAATTTTACCTAAGTAGTTTTGCACGGTTCTAAAACCTATATAACTTCTTGCAGTATCGGCATATTCGTAATCTCTAGAACTTACTTCTAAAAAATAAGCTACATCTTTCCAAGAGCCACCACGAATAATTTTTCTTTTATTATTTCTATCTTCTACATTTGGATTCATGGTAGAACCCATATAATATGAAGACATATTATAAGATGAATTTGTCCATTCTGCTACATTACCAGCCATATTATACAATCCGTAATCATTTGCATTAAATGACTTTCCTTCCATTGTATATAAAGCACCATCAACGGCATAATCTCCTCTAACAGGTTTAAAGTTTGCTAAAAAACAACCTCTATCACTTGTTGTACTTGGTCCACCCCAAGGATATTTTGCAAAATTTAATCCGCCACGTGCAGCATATTCCCATTCTGCTTCCGTTGGAAGTCTAAAACTTGGAACTGCAACTGTATTTTTTCTTGCTCTTAAATAATCATTCTTGTTTTTTGTTCTCCAATTACAAAATGCTCCTGCTTGGTACCAATTAACTCCAACTACAGGATAATCTCCATAAGCCTGGTGATAGAAGTAATCTTGGTGCATTGGATCGTTATATGAATAATTAAAATCTTTTACCCAAACTGTTGTATCAGGATAAATATTAATCATTTCTGTTCGTAAAAAATCCTTTCTGTTTCCTCCTCTTCTTGCAGCAGCCTCTTTATCAAACCAAAAATATCTGTAATTTAAAAACTTTGGATTAAAACTTCTATTACCATCAACAGCTTCATCTTTTTTCAAGTAAAGCGAATCCATTACTTCTACATAATTTACATCTGGGTAGTCATTTTTATTCCAAATAATATCAATGTCTTTTTTTAAAGGTCTTAAAGAATCTAAACCTCCACCAATATCATAATAGTTTTCTAACATGTATTTATGATATGGATTTGCATCTGTAGTATCTATAACTGCAAAAGCAAAATCATGAATTCCTCCAGACAAAGGAGTTCCATCAGGATTTCCATCAGACAATAAGTTTACCTCTGCTGCTTTATAAGCTAATTTTGTTCTTACAACAGAATCTTTTACCCAATACACAAATTGTTTGTATTCGCTATTAGTTACTTCAGTTTCATCCATGTAAAAAGGACGAACTGTAACTGTTTTAGTTGGTGCACTTAGAGTTCCCATTACATCTTCATCTTGCTTACCCATTGTAAACGAACCTCCAGGAATTAAAGTCATTCCCATAGGTTTTTCTGCAAACCATTTTCTTTTAGAATTAACTCCGGTCAACTCTCCTCTATCATTAGAACCACAACTGTAAAGTGTAATTGCTATCAGTGCAAGTAATGCTACTCTCTTCATATGTATATAATCTTTCCTCAAAAAGTTCGTAAACCTATTCTTTTTTTTTATAAAAACCAATCGTTTTAATACTTTATATTTCAATCGCTAACAAAAAATCAGCATTTGTTTTTACATTAATTTTCTTAAAGCCTTGTACCATCTTTCTGGTATTTTTTGATCAATTGCTTCAAGGTAATCTTGATATGTACATGGTATTAACGCATGTCTTTTGTATTTATTATTTGTTATAATATTTATCTCCATCCACCATCTTCCACTTTTATCACTTTTATAAAAATTAATTGGATCGTCATTTTCAACTAAAACAATAAATTTTTGATAGGATTCTTTTGTACTGTAGGGATAATCTTTTGCTCTATAATTTACACCTTCAATAAAGTACCAAATCATTTGCGAGATTAAATGTGCTGTTTGATTGTTATTATCAAACCTTGGATTGTATTCGTAAATTCCGAATGATGTTACTTTATCACTAATTCCTGCATAACGAGAAATTGCACAAACCTCTTCACCATAAAACCCGTTTGGAGAACAATTATTATTTGCGGGTGCTTCACTCTGACGAATGGCGCCAATATCAATACTTACAACATCAGCATCTCTCATAATCGGCTCAACTTTCGTTAAATCTTTTACTTCTCCTAATCGATACGCATCAAAAAACAAACTATTCAACAGATCTAATTCTTCTTGAGAATTGTAATATGTTTGATACCCAATATTACTGAAATTGAATAAATTATTAGGTTCATTCATTACAATTTTACTCAAATACGAACGTGAATTTAGTTTGTCTTCGGTAGAACCAATATCAAATTTACTATCAACAGCAACTAAATTTACTGTTTGTTCAAGCGCATCATAAGCTCTGTAATTTGCATATGTAATATCTTGACTTCCTCCAATAATTATTGGAATGATATTGTTTTTTAATAGATAAGTTGTTAAAGTTGTAACTGCAAAATAAGTATCTTCTACAGAATTCCCTTTAATGATATTTCCTAAGTCGGCAATATTTGTATGCCAATTTCCTGGAAATAATTGATATAAATGTTTACGAATTGCTTGCAAATTTTCTCCACAACCTAAATTATCTTCAGCGTTTCTATCTTCTAAAACACCAAAAATTGCAATTTGAACATTTTCTAATTCTGGAAAACCATTTTGTGTAGAATGTATTGCAATATTTCTACCCAAACTCTGTGCAGAATGTAGCACTGAGTGAGCAATGATCGTATCTTTTATAGGGGTTAAAAAATCGAAATTCATATACTTTTTATCGCTTATACGAACGCAATATAACTAATTGCTATTTCTTTTTAGTGGTTTTTTTCTTTCTAGTTTTTTTCTTTGGTGCTTTAGCTTCTATAATAGCTTCAACCTCTTCTAATGTTAAGTCCTTAGCATTAGTTGTTTTAGGCATTTCAATTTTAATTTTACCTTTTAAAATATTGAATCTTCCCCAACGCGCTTTTTCAACTCTAATTCCAGCTTCTTCCCAATTATGAATTACTTTTTCAATCTCTTTTTGCTTTTTAAGCTCAATTAATTCAACAATATCATCGTATGATAAATTATCAAAATCGTATTTTTTATTTACGTTGATAAACATTGAATTCCATTTGATAAAAGGACCAAATCTACCAACTCCTTTTTGAACTGGTAAGTTTTCGTATTCTGCAATTGGCGCATCTGCTTTTTGTTTTGCAACAATTAATTCGATTCCACGCTCTAAATCAACATCCATCGGGTTTTCGCCTCTTTCCAAAGAAACATACATGGTTCCGAATTTAATATAAGGGCCAAATCTACCATTAGAAACGATTACTTCTTCGCCTTCATAGTTTCCTAAATTTTTTGGCAGCAAAAATAAATCTAACGCTTCTTTCAATGTAATTGTTCCTAAATTTTGATCTTTTTGTAAGCTCGCAAATTGTTTATCTTCATCATCTCTATCACCAATTTGTGCCATCGCACCAAACTTTCCTAAACGAACTAAAACTGTTTTTCCAGATTCTGGATGCTTTCCTAAAATACGTTCTCCGCTTTCTCTTTCTGCATTTTCAGAAACAAAAGTTACTGTTGGATGAAACTCATTATAAAAACCTTTAATCATTTCAATCCAGTTTTCAGCACCTTCAGAAATATCATCAAAAGACGATTCTACTTTGGCTGTAAATCCGAAATCTAAAATGTTTGAAAAGTTTGCCACTAAAAAATCGGTTACAATGTTTCCGATATCTGTCGGAATTAATTTTCCTTTATCAGAACCTGTTTTTTCTGTTAACGTATTGCTAGAAACCGATCCGGCTTTTAAAGTAAATTGCTCGTAATCTCTTTCTACTCCTTCTGTTTCTCCTTTTTCTACGTAACCTCTACGTTGAACTGTAGAAATTGTTGGCGCATAGGTTGATGGTCTTCCAATTCCTAATTCTTCTAATTGTTTTACCAAAGAAGCTTCTGTAAATCTGTATGGCGGACTTGTAAAACGTTCTGTTGCAGTGATAAATTCGTAAGACAGTGTTTCACCAACATTTAAGTTTGGTAACATTCCTGCTTGCTCTTCTTCATCATTATCAACACCTTCTAAATATACTTTTAAAAATCCGTCAAACTTTATCATCTCACCATTTGCAGTGAAAATTTTATCGTTGTTAGAATTCTCAATTTTCACATTTGTACGTTCTAATTGTGCATCGCTCATTTGAGAAGCAACGGTTCTTTTCCAAATTAAATCGTACAATCTATTTTGATCGTATTCAACATCCACAGAATGCAATTTCATATCTGTAGGACGAATCGCCTCATGCGCTTCTTGAGCACCTTTATTTTTTGTTTTAAAAACTCTCGGATTGCTATATTCTGCACCGTAACTTGCGGTAATTTCTTCTTGCGCAGCCGTTCTTGCATCATCAGATAAATTTACACTATCGGTTCTCATGTATGTTATTAAACCGGCTTCATACAAACGTTGTGCAACTTGCATTGTTTTTCCTACTGGATAACCTAATTTCCTTGATGCTTCTTGTTGTAAAGTTGATGTTGTAAATGGTGCTGCTGGAGATTTTTTTGCTGGTTTTTTTGTTAAATCAGCAATAGAAAAATCTGCTGTTGCTGCCGATTTTAAAAAGGTTTCTGCGTCTTCTCTAGAAGCAAAACTTTTAGGAATTGACGCTTTAAATGTTTTTCCGTTTGTATTAGAAAATTGTGCTACTACTTTATAACTAGCAGTAGTTTTAAATTCTTGAATACTACGCTCTCTTTCTACAATTAAACGTACCGCAACAGACTGCACTCTTCCGGCAGATAAACCTCCTTTTACTTTTCTCCATAAAATTGGCGACAATTCGTAACCAACCAATCTATCTAAAACTCTACGCGCTTGTTGCGCATTTACCATATCGTAATTGATATCTCTTGGATTTTCAACAGCTTTTAAGATGGCTTTTTTAGTAATTTCATGAAAAACAATACGCTTTGTATTATCATCAGTCAACTTTAATTGTTCTTTTAAATGCCACGCAATAGCTTCTCCTTCTCGATCCTCATCACTTGCTAACCAAACAGTATCTGCTTTTTTTGCTAATGATTTTAACTTCTTTACAACTGCTTTTTTATCATCAGAAACAATATATTCTGGCATAAAATCGCCTTCAACATTTATTCCTAATTCTTTGGATGGTAAATCTGCAATATGTCCAAAACTAGACTCTACCTGAAAGTCTTTTCCAAGAAATTTCTCTATTGTTTTTGCTTTTGCTGGTGACTCTACTATTACTAAATTCTTTGCCATAAATCTTCTCAATTGAAATAATTACTCCTTATTATATATAAGTAATTTCGGATTGCAAAAGTAGGAAGTTTTTTTTTATATCAAATTTTTCAATCATAATTCGATGTATTTAAGTTGATTTCTTATCGTTAAATTTCTGCCAATATGTCACAGTTTTTAGAATTTGGTCGTATATTTGCCTTTCATTTTGAATATGAATATGGAACAAGTTGAAAAGATAATTGATGAAGATTTACAAGGAAAAGCACTTGTAAAAGAGAATAAATCACAAAACACCAAAAAACTTTTTATAGAAAGTTACGGTTGTCAAATGAATATGAATGATAGTGAAATTGTTGCTTCCATTCTTTCTGACGAAGGCTTTAACACCACACAAAACTTAGAAGATGCTGATTTAGTTTTGGTAAATACCTGTTCAATTCGCGAAAAAGCAGAGTTAACAGTAAGAAAGCGTTTAGAAAAATACAATGCCGTAAAAAAGATAAATCCTAAAATGAAAGTTGGCGTTTTAGGCTGTATGGCAGAACGTCTAAAAGAAAAATTTTTAGAAGAAGAAAAAATTGTTGATTTGGTTGTTGGACCAGA
>CAXICE010000041.1:0-11603 GCA_964022045.1 uncultured Polaribacter sp.
TCTAACGTAAAATCTTCGTCATTATTAATTGCTCTGTAACCTTGTAAGCTATCAGATTTAGAAACAATATAACTTCTATTCTTTTTAGATTTTAAAGTATTTGAATAATAATTACCAAAATAATCGGTGTAAAAAGCAGTTTTTGCATTTTTTAATTTGTTAGAAAAAGCTTCAAATTCTTTGTTGGCTAATTTTCTTTTTTTTCTGCTTAATAAAGTGCTTCTGTCTAATTCAAAATCTACTTTTTTAAATTCTGGCTGATTTTCAAATCGAAGAAAAGCAGTTCTTTTTTTAGGTGAATTTGTATAGTTGTCTTTTAGGTGATAGCGAACACTTTGCATAATGGAATCAAAACTTATTTTTTGATTACTTAATACAACTTCGTCTAAATTGTTTTCAGACTCTGTTAGTTTTACTATAAAATTGATAAGCTTTAAAGAATCAATACTTATGGTTCTGGTTTCATAACCCAAACAAGAAAAAGTTAATTGCTTAATGTTATTTAAATCAAAAATGTAAATACCATAATCATTAGAGAAATTACCTGTTTTTTTACTTGATTGTATAGCAACATTTGGTATTGGTAGCAAAGTGTTTTTATCTACAACTTTTCCTGTAGTAGTTTGCGCAATCAAATTAGTGAGGCAAAATAAAAAGAAAAATAAGTGTAAAAAAAGATTCTTCATGAACGATTAAATTTCTCTAAAACTAAAACAATTTTATATTATACAATAAAAGTCAATTAAAAATTAACAAAGTATTATATTTGCACTCGCAAAAATCAACTTTTGTTTTTTGCATTTTTTATCAAAATACATAGAGAAATATGAAAGCCGGAATTGTAGGATTACCAAACGTAGGAAAATCGACTTTATTTAACTGTTTATCAAACGCAAAAGCACAGAGTGCCAACTTTCCGTTTTGTACCATTGAGCCAAATATTGGTGTTGTAAATGTGCCAGACGAGCGTTTAGAAAAGTTAGAAGAGTTGGTAAACCCAGAAAGAGTTGTGCCTGCAACTGTTGAAATTGTTGATATTGCAGGTTTGGTTCGTGGTGCAAGTAAAGGAGAAGGTTTAGGAAATCAGTTTTTGGCAAATATTAGAGAAACTGACGCAATTATTCATGTATTGCGTTGTTTTGATAACGATAATATTATTCATGTTGATACTACAATCGATCCAATAAGAGATAAAGAAACAATTGACATTGAATTACAATTAAAAGATTTAGAAACGGTTGAAAAACGTTTAGAACGTGTAAAAAGAACTGCTAAAACTGGAAATAAAGAAGCGCAAGCTGAATTAGAGGTTTTGTTAAAAATTCAAGAAGTTTTATTACAAGGACAATCTGTAAGAACTATTAGTTTTTCTGAGAAAGAGGAGGAGTTTGTAAAAACCTTACAAATGATTACTTCTAAGCCTGTTTTATATGTGTGTAATGTGGATGAAAATTCTGCTGTTTCTGGAAACGCATATGTTGATAAAGTTAAAGAAGCTGTTGCAGATGAAGATGCAGAAATTATCATTCTAGCAGTAGGCACTGAAGCAGATATTAACGAGTTAGACGATTATGAAGAGCGTCAAATATTTTTAGAAGATATTGGTTTAACAGAACCTGGAGCTTCAAAATTAATTAGAGCAGCTTATAAATTATTAAACTTACAAACGTATTTTACCGCTGGTGTAAAAGAAGTAAGAGCTTGGACAATCAATGTTGGCGATACAGCGCCACAAGCAGCTGGAGTTATTCATACCGATTTCGAAAAAGGTTTTATTAGGGCAGAAGTAATTAAATATGATGATTATGTTACGTTCGGAACTGAAGCTAAAGTAAAAGAAGCAGGAAAATTATCTGTAGAAGGAAAAGAATATATTGTGCAAGATGGTGATATGATGAACTTTAGATTTAACGTGTAATCGCTTAGAAGAATCGTCAAAAAATATTTTAAAACTCTGTTGATAACTAATTCAGCAGAGTTTTTTATTTTTTATGCTTATTCTTATTTTAGCAAGGCATACAACCCGCAAATTTTATGGCACAAGAAACAAAATATACCGAAGATAATATTCGATCTCTCGACTGGAAAGAGCATATTCGTATGCGTCCTGGAATGTATATTGGAAAATTAGGCGATGGTTCTTCGCCTGATGACGGAATTTATATTCTATTAAAAGAAGTTTTAGATAATTCGATTGATGAATATGTGATGGGTGCCGGAAAAACCATTGAAATTTCTATTAGAGATAAACAGGTAACTGTTCGTGATTATGGTCGTGGAATTCCGCTAGGAAAAGTGGTTGATGTAGTTTCTAAAATGAATACGGGTGGTAAATACGATTCGAAAGCATTTAAAAAATCAGTTGGATTAAACGGAGTTGGAACCAAAGCGGTAAATGCATTATCAGATTATTTTAAAGTACAATCTGTAAGAGACCATAAAACGGCATGGGCAGAATTTAATAAAGGAAATTTAATTGAAGTTGAAGACGCACAAGAATCATCATTAAGAAAAGGAACTAAAGTTCAGTTTATCCCTGACGAAACCATTTTTGGTAAATACAAATTCAGAAATGAATATGTTGCCAAAATGTTGAAGAACTATGTGTATTTAAATACAGGTTTAACCATTGTTTTTAATGGTGAAAAGTTCCATTCAGAAAATGGTTTAAAAGATTTATTAGAAGAAAATACTACAGCAACAGACTTGTTATATCCAATCATCCACCTTAAAGATGAAGATATTGAAATAGCAATTACACACAGTAAAACACAGTATTCAGAAGAATATCACTCATTTGTAAATGGGCAACATACAACTCAAGGAGGAACGCATCAAGCGGCTTTTAGAGAAGCGATAGTAAAAACAATAAGAGAATATTTTGGTAAAAATTATGAGTCATCAGACATTCGTAAATCTATTATTTCTGCAATTGCCATAAAAGTGATGGAACCTGTTTTTGAAAGTCAAACAAAAACAAAACTAGGTTCAACAGAAATGGGTGGCGGTTTGCCAACAGTTAGAACATTTATCAACGATTTTGTAAAAACAAAATTAGATAATTTTTTACATAAAAATACAGATGCGGCAGAAGCGATTCAACGTAAAATATTGCAAGCAGAAAGAGAGCGTAAAGAATTATCTGGAATTCGAAAACTAGCAAAAGATAGAGCAAAGAAAGCGAGTTTGCACAATAAGAAATTACGTGACTGTAGAGTACATTTTGGTGATACAAAAAAAGAAAGTTATTTAGATACAACTTTATTTATTACCGAGGGAGATTCTGCTTCTGGTTCTATCACAAAATCAAGAAATGTAAATACACAGGCCGTTTTTAGTTTAAAAGGAAAGCCGTTAAATTCTTACGGATTGTCTAAGAAAATTGTCTACGAAAATGAGGAGTTCAACTTACTGCAAGCCGCTTTAAATATTGAAGACGGAATAGAAAATTTGCGCTATAATAATATTGTAATTGCAACAGATGCCGATGTTGATGGTATGCACATTCGTTTGCTGTTAATTACGTTCTTTTTGCAATTTTTTCCTGAAGTGATAAAAAATGGACATTTATATATTTTAGAAACGCCTTTGTTTAGAGTTCGTAATAAAAAAGACACATATTATTGTTATTCTGATGAAGAGAAACAAGAAGCTATCGAAAAGCTACGAGGAAAACCAGAAATAACACGATTTAAAGGTTTGGGAGAAATTTCGCCAAACGAATTTGTGCATTTTATTGGAAACGACATTCGTTTAGATCCGGTAATGTTAGATAAAGAAATGCCAGTTGAGGCAATGCTTTCTTTTTATATGGGAAAGAATACGCCAGACAGACAAAAGTTTATCATTGAGAATTTAAAAGTGGAATTGGATTTAATTGAGGAATAAAAATCCTATCCTAAATCCTTTCTAAAGGAAAGGGCTTTTAGTAGATTAATGAAAATTTGGAGGAGTTAATTTGGGGCACCTCAAGAATATAAAAAATGCAAAAAGAAGAAGAAAATAATATGATTCCAGATGAAATCATAACTAACAAAATTTATTTGATTCGTAATCAAAAAGTAATGTTAGATAGAGATTTAGCTGAATTATATCAGGTAGAAACAAGAGTTTTAAAACAAGCAGTAAAACGAAATTTAAATCGTTTTCCAGCCGATTTTATGTTTGAATTGACTAAAAATGAATTTGAAAATTGGAGATCACAATTTGTGACCTCCAATTCTGATAAAATAGGTTTGCGTTACGCTCCAATGGTTTTTACAGAACAAGGTGTTGCCATGTTGTCAAGTGTTTTAAAAAGTGAAAGAGCAATTGCTGTAAATATTAAAATTATTAGAATATTTACAAATATGCGTCAATTATTAAGTGATAATTTATCGCTTCAGTTGGAAATAGAAAACATCAAAAAAAAATTGACAAATAATTCTAAAAATATTGAACTAGTTTTTAATTATTTGGACGAATTAATTGAGAAAAAAGAAGAAAAATCGAACAGAAAGAAAATTGGATATAAAAAGTAATTTTTATCCAAAATCTTAGAACGAATAAACGTTTTTTAGATGAGCGAAGAAAACAACAATTACGAACACGAAGAAGAAATAAATAATCTTGGCGATACGCCACAAGAAGAAACCATTACTAAAGTTACAGGAATGTACAAGGAGTGGTTTTTAGATTATGCTTCGTATGTAATTTTAGAAAGAGCAGTTCCTGCAATTGATGACGGATTTAAACCTGTACAACGTAGAATTATGCATTCTATGAAAGATTTAGACGATGGTCGTTACAATAAAGTAGCAAATATTGTGGGTCATACCATGCAATATCATCCGCACGGAGATGCTTCTATTGGCGATGCAATGGTACAAATTGGTCAGAAAGAATTGCTGATTGATATGCAAGGAAACTGGGGAAATACCTTAACTGGTGATCGCGCAGCAGCATCAAGATATATTGAAGCACGTTTGTCTAAATTTGCATTAGATGTTGTTTTTAATCCGAAAACTACAGAGTGGCAATCTTCTTACGACGGACGTAGAAAAGAGCCTGTAAATCTTCCAGTAAAATTCCCAATGTTACTGGCTCAAGGAGGAGAAGGAATTGCTGTTGGACTTTCAACCAAAATTTTGCCGCATAATTTTAATGAGTTGATTGATGCTTCTATCAAACACTTAAAAGGACGTAGTTTTAAAATTGTTCCTGATTTTTTAACGGGCGGAATTGCAGATTTTACTAATTATAACGAAGGGAAACGTGGTGGAAAAGTTAGAGTTCGCGCAAAAATCTCTCAGTTAGATAAAAAAACGTTGGTAATTACTGAGATTCCTTATAGTACAACTACAACTTCTTTAATTGATAGTATTATTAAAGCCAATGAAAAGGGAAAGATAAAAATTAAAAAAATTGAAGATAATACAGCTGCAAACGTAGAGATTTTAGTGCATTTGCCAGCTGGAATTTCTCCAGATAAAACCATTGATGCATTATACGCATTTACCAATTGCGAAAATTCAATTTCGCCTTTGTGTTGTGTTATTGAAGAAAATAAACCCGTCTTTATTGGAGTTCATGAAGTGTTAAGAAAATCAACAGATAACACTGTTGAGCTTCTAAAATTAGAGCTTCAAATTCAGTTAAACGAATTAGAAGAGCAATGGCATTTTGCTTCGTTAGAACGTATTTTTATTGAGAACAGAATTTATCGTGATATTGAAGAAGAAGAAACTTGGGAAGGCGTAATTGTAGCGATTGATAAAGGTTTACAACCGCATATTAAGCACTTAAAAAGAGCAATTACTGAAGAAGATATTGTGCGTTTAACGGAAATCAGAATTAAGAAAATTTCTAAGTTCGATATCGACAAAGCAAAACAACATATAGAAAGTTTAGAAGATAAAATTGCTGAAGTAAAAAACTTTTTGGCAAATTTAATAGAGTTTGCAATCGATTTTTTTAAGCGTTTAAAATCGACTTACGGAAAAGATAAGGAACGTAAAACAGAAATTAGGATATTTGATGATATTGTTGCTACAAAAGTAGTAATGCGTAACACAAAATTGTATGTAAATAGAGAAGAAGGGTTTATAGGAACTTCTTTACGAAAAGATGAATATGTAACAGATTGTGCAGATATTGATGATATTATTGTTTTTAGAAATGATGGTAAAATGATGGTAACTAAAGTTGCAAATAAAACCTTTGTTGGTAAAGGAATTATTCATATTGCTGTCTTTAAGAAGAAAGATAAACGCACGGTTTATAACATGATGTATCGCGACGGAAAAAGCGGACCGAGTTATATGAAACGTTTTAATGTTACTTCTGTTACAAGAGATAAAGATTATGATTTAGCTAACGGTAATAAAGCTTCAAAGGTGCTGTATTTTTCTGCAAATCCGAACGGAGAAGCAGAAGTGGTTACGATTAATTTAAGAGCAGTTGGTAGTGTTAAAAAATTAAAATGGGATATTGATTTTGCAGATTTAGCTGTAAAAGGACGTGGAGTTAGAGGAAATACAATTACAAAATATCCAATTAAAAAAGTAGAGTTTAAGTCGGCTGGAGTATCAACTTTAAAACCACGTAAAATTTGGTTTGATGATACAGTTCAGCGTTTAAATGTTGATGGAAGAGGTGAGTTGTTGGGCGAGTTTAGAGCGGAAGATAAATTATTAATTGCTCAACAATCTGGAACCATAAAAGCTGTTACGCCTAATTTAGCAAGTAGATTTGAAGACGATATGATTGTTTTAGAAAAATGGAATCCAAAGAAACCAATTTCTGCAATTTACTTTGATGGCGATAAAGAGATTTATTATGTAAAACGTTTTCTTATTGAAACGGTTGATAAAGATGAAACCTTTATTTCAGAGCATCCAAAATCGCAATTAGAAATTATTGCTACGGATTATAGACCAATTGCAGATGTGCAGTTTTCTAAACGTAGTTTAGATAATATTGAGGTTAATTTTGAAGAATTTATTTCTGTAAAAGGAATTAAAGCGCAAGGAAATCAGCTTACAAAAGATAAAATTAAGCAAGTCAATTTGTTAGAGCCTTTACCATTTGTAGAGCCAAAAGAAATTACTTCAGAAGAAATTGAAGTTGTAGAAGAAGAAGTTGTTTCAGAAGAAGTATTACCTTTAGAAATTACAAATTTAGAAAAAACACCAGAAAAACCTGAGTTAATTAGTAGTGAAGAGAAAGCAAAAAGAGCCTTGCAAAAAACGATAGAAAAGAAAAAAGCAGAGCAAAAAGCTAAAGATGATGAAAGTCAGACTACTTTATTTTAGATATTGAAATTATGAAAAGGCAGATTGATAATTTTTTTGAATTAGATAGTTTCTGGAATATTTTCCTTTACTGCACATTAGTGTTTTTTATAACTTGGATTTTTTCTAGAGTTATCCGCTATTTTATTGTTTGGCGAATTAAACGTAGAAAAAAAGAGCGCTTTGGAGGTACAAGCATTTTTTTCTTAAAAAACTCTATTAAATTTTTTTTAGGACTTTGTGCAATTGGATATTTAATTTATGTCGTTCCGTCTTTAAGAAGCAAAGCAACCATTATTTTTTCTGGAGCAGGTATTTTAGCGGCAATTATTGGTTTTGCTGCACAAGCAGCGCTGTCTAATTTAATAGCAGGTGTTTTTATCGTTATTTTTAAGCCTTTTAGAGTTGGTGATTATATAAAAGTTGATGACGAGAGAATTGGAATTGTTCAAGATATAACGTTGCGTCACACAATCATAAATACATTTGAAAACAAAAGATTGATTATTCCAAATTCGATAATAAGTACAGAATCAATATTAAATCACACAATTGAAGATTCAAACATTTTAAGTTTTAATAATTTCAAAATCGGTTTAAATGCGGATGTAGATTTAGCCAAAAAAATCATCCAAGAAGAAGCTATAAAACTAGATTTTGTAATTGATAATAGAACACCAGAAGAAGTTTTAAAAGATGAGCACCAAATTATTGTGCGGTTTATTGATGTAACTGAAGGTTTTATTCACTTACGAGCTTATGTTTGGCTGAATGAGCCTTTCGAAGAGTTTAAGCTAAAATGCGATTTAAAAGAGGCTGTTTATAAGAGATATGTTGCAGAAGGTGTTGATTTGCCAATTCCGATGCGAAAAATTTATCCTGTTTAATTCATTTTTTCAAAGAAAGTTGTCTTGTAATCCTTTAGTAGTTCAGGATGTGTTATCTTGATGATATCTTTTAAAACCAGGTCTGGTCTTGTTGGTCCTAATTCAAAATAAATAACTCCGCCAGTTTCTCCAACTTTATTAGCAAACGTAAATAATTGATTCTTTTTAAAAGCATTAAAAGCTGTGTAGTTTTTATTGTTGTTTCTCATTTGATTTTTCGAAGAGAAATATCCTGGTGCAATCCAAATATCTGCATTTTTTCCTTTGTCTAAAACACTTTCAAAACTGATTGATAAGCTCCCTTTTCCTTTAGAATCTTTCCATAAATAATTAGTATTAGCATCTGTTAAGAATTGTGCAACAAAGCTTTCTCCTGCTGGTAAATTCCAAATATCTTTACTCATAATTGCACCTGATAAAACACTTGGTGTTTGGTTGGCTTTACTTGCGATTAACTTAGC
The DNA here is from genome assembly GCA_964022045.1 of uncultured Polaribacter sp. Classification (GTDB taxonomy): domain Bacteria; phylum Bacteroidota; class Bacteroidia; order Flavobacteriales; family Flavobacteriaceae; genus Polaribacter. Next base: position 8,620 of record CAXICE010000041.1, read on the forward strand.
TTCGTTGTAGTTTTTTTCAATTACATTAAAAATACTGTCAGCTTCTTTTTCTTTGTTGAACAATACTCCAAAGAATTTAATCCATTCTGCTCTTCCAAGTGGCGTTTCTTCAAGCCAATCTCCATTTAAAACAACTGGAATTCCAGATTTTTCAACAATACTTAAAGATTTATTTGTTTTCGTCATGCTAAACCCGATGACTGCATCAGGTTTTAAATCCAATATAATTTCTGTATTTAAAGAAGCTTTTGCACCAATTTCTCTAACTAAATTATCTGCAATTAATTTTCTTGTTCTTGGTGATGAAATATATTTTGTGTGTGGAAAACCAATTAAAGATTTTTCTACGTTCAGTAATTCTAACATTGGAATATGTGTTGTAGAAGTTGCTGCTATTTTTTTAAGCGGAACTGTAATTTTTGTTCCAGAAACTGTAGAAGTGTTTTCGTTATTAGAAGTGCTTAGAATATATTCGAATTGCTCTTTTGCATTTTGATAAGGTGATTTTATAATCAATTTTTTTTAATATTTAAAATATTGAATATCAAATCCTTTAGCGTATTTTATTTGAATTGATTCTTTAGTTTCTTTACTATCATTATTAGTATTGTTTTTTTCTTTACATCCAACAAGTAAAACGATGATAATTAGTACTCCAAGAATTCTTTTCATTATAAAATATTTTAATACTGCAAGATTACAAAAATGTTATGAATAAAGTTTTACTAATGTTAAAAAAGGAAGTATTTTTGCATCGAATTTTGGTTTTATCAACTTTAAATAGTTGATAGATTAAAAGGGAATTTGGTGACACAATTTTGCAATTGTTATCCCAAAGCTGTTCCCGCAACTGTAAGCTTTGTCTTTTTAGAAAAGATGCTTGTAATTATTCTTTAAACCACTGTTAATTGCTGAACATAAAATCAGCATAAAAATGGGAAGGTAAATTACAAGACGCGAGCCAGGAGACCTGCCTATAATTCGACAGACAAAAAACTTTCGGGATAAAAGTTTATGTACCAATTTCTATTTGTACAAAATTTTCCTGATTTATTTATTTTAATTAAATCATTTACAATGAAAAAACAGTTAACATTTGTTGCTGCGTTGGCTTTAATGGCTAGCACAAGCGTTTTTGCGCAAAAATCAAAAGAAAAAGTAATCAAATTAGATGAAGTTGTAATTTCTGCAACAAAATTCAGTTTAAAAAAAGAAAAAGTTGGAAAAGTAATTCATAAAATTACACAACAAGAAATCGAAAATAATGCTGGTAAAACAGTGTTAGAATTATTAAATGCAATTCCTGGTATAGAAATTAAAGGAACAAATTCAGTTTTAGGAGAAGTTAAAGGAACTTACATTAGAGGAGGAAGAAACAGGCAAGTTTTGGTTTTGATTGATGGTGTTCCGTTAACCGATCCAACCGGAATTAATTTAGAGTACGATTTACGTTTTTTAAGTTTAAATCAAATTGAATCAATCGAAGTAATGAAAGGTGCTTCTAGTACTTTATATGGTTCTGGTGCTGCAACTGGTGTAATTAATATCACACTAAAAAAAGCATCAGATTCTTTTACTGCAACTTACGAAGTTACTTCTGGAACTTACAATTCAGCCACAACAAATAGTGCGCGTTTTTCTGACAACAATTTAAACGCAACCGTGAGAGGAATAGTAAATAAGTTCAATTATTTAGCATCTGTTAATGTAAAAGAAGTTGACGGAATGTCTGCTGCTAAAAGTAGCGCAAATCAGCAATTTACATCAGATCCTTTTTATAGTGAAAACGGAATGATGAAATTAGGATATGCGTTTTCTAATAGATTTAATATCGAATCATTTTTGCATATTGATAACTTAAAATTTAGTTATGATGCTGGTAAGAATGCAGATTCTAAAACCAATGAAACCGAACAAGAACAAGTAAGAATTGGTGTTAAGCCAACTTATACTTATAAAAACGGAAAATTAATTGCAACGGCTACTTTAAATCGAGTTAAAAGATTTGTTGGAGCAGATACTTTTGTAGGGAATTCTACAAATATAGATGCTGTAAATAAATATGATTTTAATGATAACGTGCAATTAATTTCTGGAATTAATTACCAAAAGCATTACAATCAAACCAATTCTCCTTGGGGAAACATTGATGAAGATTTAGCTAATTTCAATGCGTTTGATGTGTATTCTGCAGTGGTGTTTACTACAAATTTTAATCTAACAATTAATGCTGGTGGTAGATTAAACAATCACAGTAATTACGGAAGTCATTTTGTGTATCATATCAATCCGTCATTAAATATTTTTGCTTTTGATGATGCTTCTTTGAAGTTGATAACTTCTTATAGTACAGCATTTATTGCACCAAGTTTGTATCAACTGTTTTCTGTTTATGGAAACAGAGATTTAGAGCCAGAAACAAACAAAACTTTTGAGTTTGGATTTGAATCAACTTACAAAAATTGGTTAAATTTTAATTTAGTTTATTTCAACAGAAAAGAAAATAACGCTATTATCTTTCAAGGTTTGTCTGCTGCGCCTTGGGGAAAATATCAAAACTCAAATGCAAATATTACAGCAAAAGGATTTGAATCTGTAGTAGAAGTTAATGCAACTTCAGAAGTTGATTTTTCTATTGCTTATACGCATACAGATAAAGACGCTGAAGCAGATTACATTCCAAAAAATAAACTGACGGCACAAGTAAATTATAAGCCTTTAGATAATGTTTTAGTTTCTTTAGCGTATAAAAGTGTAGGAGAAAGAATAGGAAGATATTATGATACTGCAACTTTTACAACAGTTGCAGAACAATTACCTAGTTATCAGTTATTAGATGTTGATGCGAATTATAAATTACTTAACTCTAATTTTACAATCTTTGGATCTATTACAAATATCCTAAACGAAGATTACGAAGAAACAATTGGTTACAATACAAAAGGGAGAAACTATAAATTAGGAATTCGTTTACAGTTTTAAAA
>CAXICE010000042.1:0-11452 GCA_964022045.1 uncultured Polaribacter sp.
GCTGTTGAAGCCGGATTCATGTCAGAAGACATTTTTGCCGATTTTGAAGTTGGAAACATGTCTGAAGAAAACTACGATACAATTGATTTACATAAAAATGTAGTTGATAAAATTACCTTAGTTTCTGCATCAGGAAAACGAATGAAACGCGAAAGCGATTTAATTGATGTTTGGTTCGATTCTGGATCAATGCCTTATGCACAATGGCATTATCCGTTTGAAAATAAAGAATTAATTGACGATAAAAAGTTTTATCCAGCAGATTTTATTGCCGAAGGAGTGGATCAAACAAGAGGTTGGTTTTATACGTTGCATGCAATCGGAACGATGGTTTTTGATTCTGTTGCTTATAAAAATGTAGTATCAAACGGATTGGTTTTAGACAAAAACGGACAGAAAATGTCTAAACGTTTAGGAAATGCCACAGATCCTTTCGAAACGTTGAAAAAATACGGACCAGATGCAACGCGTTGGTACATGATTTCGAATGCAAATCCGTGGGATAATTTAAAATTTGATATTGACGGAATTGCAGAAGTTTCTCGTAAGTTTTTTGGAACTTTATACAACACATATTCGTTTTTTACGCTGTATGCAAACATTGATAATTTTACATATTCAGAAGCTGATGTTCCGTTAAACGAACGTCCAGAAATTGATCGTTGGATTTTATCAGAATTAAATTCATTAATAAAAAGAGTAGACGCTTTTTATGCAGAATATGAACCAACAAAAGCTACAAGAGCAATATCAGATTTTGTACAAGAATTGCTAAGTAATTGGTATGTAAGATTGTGTAGAAGACGTTTTTGGAAAGGCGATTATGAGCAAGATAAAATTTCTGCATACCAAACATTATATACATGTATGTTAACGGTAGCAAAATTAAGCGCGCCAGTTGCTCCATTTTTTATGGATAGATTGTATAAAGATTTAACAAAAGCAGCAGGAAAAGAGAATTTTGAATCGGTACATTTAGCAGATTTCCCAACATTTAATGCATCATATGTTGATGCTTCTTTAGAGCGAAAAATGGAAAATGCACAAACAATTTCTTCGTTGGTTTTATCGTTAAGAGCAAAAGAGAAAATAAAAGTACGTCAGCCATTACAAAAAATTATGATTCCGGTGTTAGATACTGAACAAAAAGCAGCAATTTTAGCGGTTTCTGATTTGATAAAATCTGAAGTAAACGTAAAAGAAATTGAATTGTTAGATGATGCTTCTGGAGTTTTAGTAAAACAAATAAAGCCGAATTTTAAAACATTAGGTCCAAAGTTTGGACGTGATATGAAAGCAATTTCTAATGCGATTCAGAACTTTAGTCAAGAAGATATAATGAACATCGAAAAAGATGGTAATCTTTCTATAAAAATTGACGAAAAAATTATACATTTGGAAATCACTGATGTAGAAATTTCATCGAAAGATATTGAAGGTTGGTTGGTTGCAAATGCAAACGGATTAACAGTTGCTTTAGATGTTACAATTTCTGATGATTTACGTGAAGAAGGAATTGCCAGAGAGTTGGTAAATAGAATTCAGAATTTACGTAAAGACTCTGGTTTAGAAGTTACCGATAAGATTCAATTATCTGTGTTAAACTTCGAAAACTTACAAACATCGGTAGAGAAAAATAAAGCATATATAATGAGCGAAACATTAACTTCTGAAATGGTTTTTGTAGACTCGTTAACTGATGGAACGGATATTGAATTCGATAACATCAAAAGTAAAATATTAATTAAAAAAATGTAAGAATTATGGCAATCAACGTTGTTAGATATTCAGATGAAGATTTACAAGAATTCAAAGAGATTATTGATAAGAAAATAGCAAGAGCAGAAGAAGATTTAGCTTCTTTACAAAGTGCTTATAAAAATGATGCAAATAACGGAACAGATGATACATCGCCGTCGTTTAAATCGTTTGATGAAGGCGCAGATACTATGGCAAAAGAAGCCAATGTGCAATTAGCAATTCGTCAAGAAAAATTTATTAGAGATTTAAAAAACGCTTTATTACGTATTGAAAACAAAACTTATGGGGTTTGTAGAGTAATGGGTAAATTAATTCAGAAAGAACGCTTAAAATTAGTTCCGCATGCTACTCTTAGCATAGAAGCTAAAAGAAAACAATAAATCAAAAGCTTCCTATTTAGGAAGCTTTTTTTAAGTACAATATTCACTATTTATGTCAAAAAAAACCATTGCAATTGTTACTGTAGTTTTAGCATTGCTAATAGATCAGATTAGTAAAATTTATGTGAAAACACATTTTTCTATTGGAGAAGAAGTTGCTGTTTTAGGCGATTGGTTTATTCTACATTTTACTGAAAATAATGGAATGGCTTGGGGATTTGAATTTGGCGGTAAAGCCGGAAAATTATTCTTAACCTTATTTAGAGTTGTTGCTGTATTTGGAATTATTTATTGGTTGCGAAATACGATTAAAAGAAATGCACCAACTGCTGTTGTAGTTGCAATTGCATTAGTGCTTTCTGGAGCTTTTGGCAATATTATTGATTCTGTTTTTTACGGAGTTATTTTTGATGCTCCAGCACATGGTGTTGCAACACTTTTTGCAGAAAATCCATACGGAGAATTGTTCTATGGTAGAGTTGTAGATATGTTATATTTCCCTATTTACGAAGGTGAAAGTTTTACATTCTTTAATGCGATTTTTAATGGCGCAGATTCATTTATTACAATTGGTGTAATCTTATTGTTTATTTATAGCAAGCAAGCTTTTCCACCAGAAAAGAAGAAAGAAAAATCTTAGTATAATTTATTTCTATACGCTAAAATCTGGCGTAATTTCAATTAACTTTTTCTGAATTCCGTAAATTACTAAACCTGCCACATTTTTAGATTGTGTTTTTAGTAATAAATTATTTCTGTGACCTTCAACAGTTCTTGGACTAATAAAAAGTTTTTCTGCAATTTCTGAAGTTGTGTATTGCTCACAAATTAATTCCAAAACACCAATTTCTCTACTAGAAAGTAGTTTCTTGTCTAAATCGTTTTTAATACGTTTTCCGCTTGATGAAATGATGTTTTCTTGAATAATTGCAAGAATTTTTTCATCATAATAAAAGCCTTTTTCAAAAACTTGATTTATGGTATGGACAACCTTTTTTGGACTTGTGTTTTTCATCAAATAAGATGAAGCACCAACGTCAATCATATTTGTAATAAAAGATTTTCCGCCGTAACTTGTTAATGCTATTATTTTAATATTTGGATGCGTTTTATGAATTATTCTTGTTGCTTGTACCCCATCCATTTCAGGCATTTTTAAATCCATCATAATTATATCAGGAAATTCTTCTGTGTTTGCAATAAAGTCAATTAATTCATTGCCATTTTCAGCTTCAAAAATTACATTAAAATTTGCTTCTCTTTCTATTAAGAATCTAATTCCGCTTCTAAAAAGCTGTTCATCATCTGCAATAACAATATTAATCTTTTTCATCTTTGGGAGATTTAGGTATTAATGTTTATTTCAAAACCTTTGTTTTCGGCTGTTTTAATTGAATATTTACCTTGTAATAGGGCAACTCTACTTTCAATATTTTTCATTCCAATTCCTTTTTTAAGTAGCGAATTATTTAAATTAAATCCGATGCCATCATCTGTATAATTAAAATGAATTTTATTGTCTTTAGAAGTAATATTAATGGTGCTATTTTTTGCTTTTCCGTGTCTTACTGAGTTGTTAATCAATTCTTGTACAATTCTAAAAAAATGTAATTCAGACTGAGAAGGAAGTAGCTTGTTTTTATAATTTATAGAATAGTTAATTTTAATTTTTCTACTGTTACTAAAAGAATCAGCTAACTCTTCTATAGCATCTTTTAACCCAAATTTATCTAAAATTGGAGGCAATAAATTGTGAGCAATTTTCCTAGCGCTTTCTAAAGTTTTATCTGTTGCATCTAAAATACTATTGTTAACAATTACATATTCTTCGGTACTTAATTCTCCATCTTTTAAAAGATTAGCATTTAGATTAATAACGTTTAATTTTGAGCTAATATCATCATGTAAATCTTGTGCAATACGCTTGCGTTCTTTTTCTTGAGTAACAATAATTGATTGTATCATTTCTCTCTGATGATTAATTTCAAGATTCTTTTTTTCAAGCTCTTTTTCGACAATTTTTTTACGAGAAAAGAAGAAAAACAATAATAATGAAACAGCCATTAATAAGAGTAATATTACTCCGATTATAACAATGGTGATTACTTGATTGTCTTTAGAAAATAAATCTTCCATAAGTAGGGTTGATTAAAACGAAGATATAAAAATTGCAGTGAATTTAGCTATTGGTTTTATTATTGCTTAAAATCAGGTGTTTTTACGTGTGCTTTTTAAAAATTTATACCACTCAATAAATATTAGACTTTGATATAAAATGTATAAAATACCATTCATTAACCAAACATATTTTTTTAAAGGCGATTTAATGTTCCCTGTTGAAAACAAAAGTGTACTTCCTGTCAAATAAATAAACATACCAGAAACAATATAAAAATATGTTTTATCTGTGTTTTCTAATTTCTGAACGATAAACAAAAAACAATAAATAATTAACGGAATAGAAGTTAGGGCAATTTCAAAATTATTAAACTTAAAATAGTTATGAGGAAACGTTAAATAATAAATACATACTGTACTTAATACAACGACAATTACAATATCAATTATTTTTGTTATTCCTTTATAGTCAAGAGTTTTTCTGAAGAATAAGCTGATTAAAAAAAACTGAATAATAAAGTAGTAATGTGAAAAAAATAAATTATTCATTTTATAACTAGCCATTACAGATGTAGATATTTGTATAATAACTATTAAAAATAAATACAGAGTAAATGTTTTTAATGCTAGAGGTAATCTCTTCCGCGTCACAAAAAAGCAGACAAAATTTATGATAAGGAGAGCTATGCCTGTATTTGCTATTGTAATCTTAAACATCCAATTGTGTAGATTCTTTAATTGGTTTTCTAAAATGTTTGTACCATTCGATAAAGATTAATAGTTGATATATAATATATAAGACAGCATTAGTATTCCATATTATTTTTCTAAAATCTGTTGAAATATTTCCAGCTGTAAATAGTAAAGTGCTACAAAGTAAATACAAGAAAAAACCAGAGATAATATAAATAAATTTTTTATTATCAGCATCAATAGTTTGAATAAAGAAAGAAAAACAATAAATAAGTAAAGGAATAGATGTAAGAATTATTTCAATTACATTGAACTTATAATAGTTAGTTGGGTAAATTATATAATAGATACATAAAATAGTTAAGGTTAAGGTTAATAGTAGTTTAACAACTTTTTTGATTGGTTTATTTTTTAGAATTAATTTAAAAAATAAACTGAGTAGAATAAATTGCCCAATAAAATAATAATGAGATAAAAAGATGTTTTCTACATAAAGATTTCTTAGGTAGGTCGATATAATTTGTATTATTAAAATTATTAAAAGATAAAAAGTAAATACTTTAAAAGCTACCGAGTTACTATTTCGATAGCTTTTAGAATAAACTAATAAATTAATAAATAAAATAAAATTGCCAATATAGGCTGTGGTTTCAAGGAAACTCATTTTTTATTACCCGTTAAGTGGACTGTCCGGATCACAAGTGTTCGGGCAAGGTAAAGTGAAGTCGTAAATATCATCTTCATCTCCATCACCTAAACCATCAGTTGCTTTTACAGTAGAAATCATGTCTTTGTTGTTTTTATCAACACCAACAATCATTAATTTTTCTTCGTAAGTAGTTTCTTTTGTTTTTGGATTTACAGTTTCTTTTACACCTAGATAAGCTCTAATGCTTGCAACACCATCTTCAGCTAAAACTTCTTCTAAGTCAATTTTAGGAATATTAAAAGCTCTACACTCATGGTATTTGTTGTAAGTAGACTCTTTTTCTCTCCAGTTTTGCGCCCATTCTTTTGCTGTTTTTAGCGTAATGGTGTTAGCTTTTTTCATAAAATTTAGTATAGGGTTAATTAATAATTTTTAAAAGTAGTAAAATTATTCTTTAGAGGTTAAAAAGAAAAAGGAAAAATAGTAATTTCGTATTTATGCCAACAGCTTTAGAAATTCAAATAAAATCCTTGCCAAATTCTCCTGGTGTTTATCAATATTTTGATAAAAATGAGGTAATTATTTACGTTGGTAAGGCAAAAAACTTAAAAAAAAGAGTTGCTTCTTATTTTAATAAAAATCACGAAAACGGTAAAACTAGAGTTTTAGTAAAGAAGATTGTTGCCATAAAACACATTGTAGTTGATACAGAAACCGATGCTTTATTATTAGAAAATAACCTGATAAAAAAATATCAACCAAGATATAATGTAATGCTAAAGGATGATAAAACATATCCTTGGATTTGCATTAAAAAAGAGCGTTTTCCTAGAGTTTTTTTAACTAGAAATGTGATAAAAGACGGCTCAGAATATTTTGGTCCTTATACCTCAATTAGAACCGCAAAAGCATTATTAGATTTAATTAAAGAGTTGTATTCTTTAAGAACTTGCAAATACGATTTAAGCAAAGAAAAAGTTGCTGCAAAAAAATATAAAGTCTGTTTAGAATACCATTTAGGAAATTGTAAAGCGCCTTGTGAGAACTTACAATCAGAAGAAAATTACTTGCAAGATATTACTGCAATTAGAAATATTATTAAAGGGAATTTTAAAGAATCGCTAGAAAAATTTTCTGAACTAATGCAAGATTTTGCAGGAAAAATGGAGTTTGAAGAAGCGCAAAAAATAAAAGTAAAATTAGAGCAATTAGCCAATTATCAAGCAAAATCTACCGTTGTAAATCCAAGTATTAATAATGTGGATGTTTTTTCAGTTATTTCAGATGAAAGCTTTGGTTATGTAAACTTTTTTAAGATTGCAAACGGTTCCATTATTCAATCACATACTTCAGAAATTAAGAAAAAATTAGACGAATCTGATAAGGAATTATTAGAGTTGTCTATCGTAGAAATCCGTCAGCGATTTAATTCGTTATCCAAAGAAATTTACACGCCTTTTTCGGTTGATGTTGGTGATGAAATTAAAGTTACAGTACCAAAAGTTGGTGATAAAAAACGCATTGTAGATTTATCCATCAGAAATGCAAGGTATTTTAGACAAGATCGATTTAAGCAAATGAAAATTGTGGATCCCGATCGTCATGCAAATCGAATTATGTCTCAAATGAAATCTGATTTGCGTTTGAAAGAAGAACCAAGACATATTGAGTGTTTTGATAATTCTAACATTCAAGGAACGCATCCAGTTGCAGCTTGTGTGGTTTTTAGAAACGGAAAACCAAGTAAGAAAGAATACAGGCATTATAATATAAAAACGGTGGTTGGACCAGATGATTTTGCTTCAATGGAAGAAGTGGTTTTTAGGCGTTATAAGAGGTTGCTGGACGAGAATCAATCTTTACCGCAATTAATAATTATTGATGGCGGTAAAGGGCAATTGTCATCGGCTTTAAAAAGTTTGGATGTTTTAGGATTGCGTGGAAAAATAGCCATTGTTGGAATTGCAAAACGCTTGGAAGAAATTTATTATCCAGGCGATTCTGTTCCGTTATATTTAGATAAAAAATCAGAAAGTTTAAAGATTATTCAGTTTTTAAGAAACGAAGCGCATAGATTCGGAATTACCTTTCATAGAAATAAAAGAAGTAAAAGTGCCATACAGTCCGAATTAGAACAAATTCCGTCTATTGGTAAGCAAACAATTACTGCATTATTACGTAGATTTAAATCAGCTAAAAGAGTAAAAAGTGCAACTTTAGAAGAATTAGTTACAGAAGTTGGCAATGCTAGAGCTAAAATTATATTCGATTATTTCAACAAAAAAGCATCATGAAAAAGCTATTTTTTATATTTCTAATCATTTCTTCAACTGTTTTTTCACAAAAAAAACAACCAAAAATTGGATTGGTTTTAAGCGGTGGAGGCGCAAAAGGATTTGCACATATTGGTGTTTTAAAAGAAATAGAAAAAGCAGGAATTCAAATAGATTATATTGGAGGAACAAGTATGGGCGCTATTGTTGGCGGATTGTACGCTGCTGGTTATAGTGCAAGTCAAATAGAAAAAATTGTAATCGATACAGATTTTTATACATTACTTCAAGACAAAAACTCAAGACAAGCAACCTCTTTTTTTAAGAAAGAACACGGAGAAAAACACTTGTTAGTTTTACCAATAAATAAAGGAAAAATTGGATTGCCTCAAGGAGTTTCTAGAGGTCAAAATGTATTGAGTTTTTTAACTAAATTATTATCTCCGGTAGATTCAATTTCAGATTTTTCTAAATTACCTATTCCATTTTTCTGTATTGCAACGGATGTAGAAACGGGAAATCAAGTAAAAATAACAAAAGGCTCTCTTCCCATAGCACTAAGAGCTAGTGGTTCGTTTCCTACATTGTTAAATCCAATAGAAATTAATGGTAAACTATTAATTGATGGTGGAATTGCAAACAATTTTCCTGTAGATGAAATGGAAAAAACAGGAGTAGATATTATTATTGGTGTTGATGTACAGTCGAAATTATTTAACAAAGAAAACATAAAGTCTGCGATCGATGTTTTGAGTCAGATTTCTAGTTATCAGATGTATAAAAAGAATCCAGAGAAAATAGCAAAAACGGATGTTTATATTCATCCAGATATATTTGAATATTCTGTTGTTTCGTTTGATAAGTCAATAGAAATTCTCTCTAAAGGAACACAAATAGCAAAAAAATTCACAAAAACATTTGATAGCATTGCTAAACTTCAAGCAATAAAAAGAGTAACAACTAATTTAGTAAATAAGGATAAAGAAATTAGTGTTCATAAAATTGAAATTACAGGAAATGTAAATTATACAAGAGCCTATATTCTTGGAAAATTAAAACTGCAAGAAGGAGATAAAATTAACTATCATAAACTAGCAAACAAGGTTAGTTATTTATCTACAACAGATAATTTTAAGATGGTTAATTTTAGAATTAAAAGCACAACTGAAGGAAAAGTTGTTGTCTTAGAGGTTAAAGAAAATAAAGTAGAAGGTAATTTAAAACTGGGTATTCATTACGATTTTGTATACAAATCTGGCGTATTAATTAACCTAAGTCATAAAAATATTTTATCTAAAAACGATGTTACTTCTTTAGATTTAGTAATCGGAGATAAACCAAGATTTGAGTTACAATACTTTGTAGATAATGGGTTTTATTATAGTTACGGATTCAGTTCTAGATATAATAGTTTTCAAACGAATGTTAAATCAAATACACCAGGTATAAATTTAATTGACTTAAAATACAGAGATTTTACAAATAGAATTTATGTGCAAACTACATTTGATAGAAAATTTGCCATTGGTTTAGGTTTAGAACATCAAAGATTGTTATCAGAAACAGAAACAATTTCTACACCTTCTAACGAACCTTTTATTTTTGATGATAGCGATTATTTTAATTTGTATTCTTATGTTAAATTAGATACGTATGATGACAAATACTACCCAACTAAAGGTTTTTTTATAGATGCAAAATTTAAATGGTACATATCATCATCAGATTATAATAAAGATTTTATACAGTTTTCCCAAATCAAAGGGAAATTAGGTTTTGCAAAAGCTTTTAGTAAAAAAACAACTTTTTTAGTTGAGTCTGAAGCTGGCTTTACATTAGGGGAAGTAAATTCCACAACATTTGATTTTTTACTTGGTGGATATAACCAAAACTTTATCAACAACTTTATTCCGTTTTATGGATATGATATAAATGCATTGTCCGAACAATCATTCTTAAAAACTACATTTAAATTTAGGGTTAATGTTACAGAGAATCAATTTTTATACGCAATAGCAAATTACGCTAGAGTTGATAATAGCGTTTTAAAAGGCGGTGATTTGTTTAATGATACTAAATCTGGTTATGCTTTAGGTTATGGTTTAAACTCTTTCTTAGGGCCAATAGATCTAATGTATTCTTGGTCTCCAGACACCAAAAAATACTATTGGTATTTTAATTTAGGTTTTTGGTTTTAATCTCAATGTTAATTTAATGTTATGTAAACGTTTGTTTATTGTTAATTTAAAAACTATATTTGTGTGAGTAGTTAACATTAAACATACAAATTATGAAAAAAATAATCGCCTTAATATTTTTATTTACAGTTTCAATTAGCAATGCTCAAGAGGTTAAACCAACTTATGAAATATATAATGATATGGTGAAAGCCACTTATTATTATGAAGATGGTTCTGTAAAAGAAGAAGGTTTTTTTAAAGATAAAAAATTAACGGGTCAATGGGTTTCTTTTAGTAAGCAAGGAAAAAAAACGATGATAGCAAATTATAAAGCTGGTAAAAAAGTAGGTAAATGGTTTGCGTGGAATAAGAATACTTTAAAAGAAATTAATTATAACAATAATGTTATTGTTAGTGTTAAAAACTGGAATGAAGATACTAGATGGGCAAATAACAAAGAATAGTTTTATAAGTAATTAAAATAAAAAAACCGCATCATTTTAATGATGCGGTTTTTTTGTTGATAAAAGTAATGCCTTACTTGCTTTTTTTATAAAATTTATATTGCAAGTATTGGTAAGCATCTCTAGGTAATATATCAATCCACTTTTTGTATTTAACAAACCATTTAAAACGAATAGAAGAAACACCTTTTGTAAGGTACGCGGCTACAAATGGATGCGCATTAAGCGTAATTTTTTTGTAGTTTTTTTCGCTAGATATAATTCTTTCTAACTCATTTTCTATTTTATCAATTAAAACAATTGGTGCTTCAACTTCTCCGTTTTTATTCGGGTTTGGCTCTCTTGTTTTAATCTCTAATTCTGGTCTTACTCTTTGACGAGTTATTTGTACTAAACCAAATTTACTTGGTGGTAAAACTTTGTGTTTTGTTCTATCATAAGACATTTCTTCTTTCATGTACTGATAAAGTTTTTGTCTATTTTCTGCACTTTGCATATCAATAAAATCAACCACAATAATTCCACCCATATCTCTTAACTGTAATTGTCTTGCAATTTCTTTTGCTGCAATCATGTTAACTTCTAAAGCAGTGTCTTCTTGCGAATTTGCTTTATTAGATCTGTTTCCACTATTTACATCTACAACATGAAGCGCTTCGGTATGTTCAATTACCAAATACGCACCTTTGCTCATAGATACTGTTTTACCAAAAGAAGTTTTTATTTGACGCTCTACGCCAAACTTCTCAAATATTGGTGTTTTTGATTTGTGTAGTTTTACAATATTTACCTTTTCTGGATAAATTTCTTGTAAATAGTCTTTTATTTCTTCAAATAAAGACTCATCGTTGGTTACAATGTTTGTAAAAGAATCATTCATTACATCTCTTAAAATAGAAGATGCTCTGTTTAACTCACTCAATATTTTTGTTGG
>CAXICE010000043.1:0-11336 GCA_964022045.1 uncultured Polaribacter sp.
ACCATTAAACCAAATTTCCAGTTGTTTCTTTCAAATTGAATTCCAGCATCAAAACCAAATCCCCAAGAAGAAGCAAAATCACCAATAACTCTTCTAATTATTTTGGTATTTACACCAAAATACATGTCCTTAAAAATTAAATTTCTAGCATAAGAAAAAGTAAAAGCATAATCTGCAGCAGAAAAAAGACTGATTTTATTAAAGTTGATATTTCCTTGACTATCAATAAGTTCTGTGGTGTTTAAAATATCATCAACTCCAAAACGTATAATTGAAATTCCGAAGGCGCTTTTGTTATCAATAGGTAAAGCAATTGCAGCAAAATTATAATTAGCAATTCCTGCAAAATATGATGCATGCATTAACGAACCCTCGTAGTCTTCTAAATTCACTAAACCAGCTGGATTCCAGTATGCTGCGTTTACATCATTACTTGTAGCAACAACAGATTTACTCATTCCTAAAGCTCTGGCATCAACCCCAATATTTAAAAACTCGTTTGAATAATTTCTGAAAGTCTGAGCAGAAAACTGTAGAGAACAAAATACAAAAAATAAGAAATAAAGTTTTTTCAAAATAAATGATTGCTTGTTACAAATATCTAAAATCCTATTATAATAACCATTGATAACTTAAGATATTGTTTGTTCAATTTTGATTTGAATATTTTCATCAATAAATCTGCATATGCGTTTTTCAAGCCATCTACTTTCTTCCTGTTTGAAGGTTGATAAAAAACCTACATGACCACCAAATTTTGTTACTTCTAGAAAAAAAGTGTCAGAATCTATAGCTTCTTCATGTGGAAAACATTCTTTTCCTAAAAAAGAATCGTCTTCTGCATTAATAAGTAGAGTAGGTAATTTTATTTTTGATAAATAAGGTTTAGAACTTGCTTTTTGCCAATAATCTTCTGGACTTTCAAAACCAAAAACTGGCACAGTATATAAATGCTCTAAATGTTTAAACTTCTTAGCTTTAAAAAGTTTGTCTTTATCGATTTGAAACTCTGGAAATTTAAAAGATTTTTCTAATATTTTTAATCGAATGGTTTTTAAAAAACCTTCTATATAAAGTTTGTTTTTTAATTTATCCATTTCTCTTTCAGAACTCTCAATATCAATAGGAACAGAGATTGCAATTGCGCCTTTTATTTTTGGTGAAAGTATCTCAGAAAATTCGCCCATATATTTCAAGGTTAAATTCCCTCCTAAACTAAACCCGATTATGATGATGTTTTCATAATTATAAGTTTCTAAAATATGATTTACAATAAATTCTACATCCTCTGTTTTTCCGCTGTGATACGTTCCAAGTAACAAATTATCTTCGCCACTACAACCGCGTAAATTTACAGAAACTGTATCAATTCTCTTAGTGTTTAATTCGTTTGAGGTTGAAATCATATATTTAGATTCAGAACTTCCTTCTAAACCATGAATTAAAATAGCTAACGTGTTAGAATTTGCTTTAGAAAAATCTAAATCGATAAAATCATCATCCCAAGTTGTAATACGTTTTCGTGTATAATTACAAGTTTCTTTCATGAATAATGGTCTATAAACAGTGCTAAAATGACCATTTCTGAAAGGCAAAGAAGGATTAAAATCTGATTTTAATATCGGCATAGAATTTTAAAAAAACAATTTGAGTTACAAAGATGATAAAAAAAGAAAGAAATTGAAATGAGAGCAAATTGATTTTCTTATTTTCGCTTTATCAATTAACCTAATAAGATGAAAAAACACATTCCGAATTTAATTACTTTAGGAAACTTATTGTGTGGAACAATTGCTGCAATTGCAGCTGTAAATGGTAATTTTGAAATTGCAGCATTATCTGTAACAATTGGTATTCTCCTTGATTTTTTTGATGGATTCTTTGCAAGAATTTTAAATGTTTCTGGCGAGCTAGGAAAACAATTAGATTCTTTAGCTGATATGGTTACAAGTGGTGTTGTACCAGGAATTGTTATGTTTACTTTGTTGCAAGAAAATTCATTAAATTTATTTGAAAAAACTGCAGAAACTTTAAATATAGCTTCTTTTAGTACAGGATATTTCCCTTATTTAGGTTTACTATTAACTCTTGCTGCTTGTTATCGTTTGGCAAAATTTAATATTGATACACGTCAATCTGATTCTTTTATTGGTTTACCAACGCCCGCAATGAGTTTATTTGTAATTGCATTGCCTTTAATTCCAATGTATTCTGATAATCAATTCTTTATTGATTTGGTGCAAAATAATTATTTCTTAATTGGAGTAACGTTGGTGTTGAGTTATTTAATGAATGCGGAAATTCCGTTGTTTTCATTAAAATTTAAATCATTTGCAATCAAAGAAAACGCATTAAAATATGTTTTTTTAATAGCTTCTTTAATTATGATTTTAACCTTAGAAGTAATTTCAATTCCGTTAGTAATTATATTATATGTGTTACTTTCTGTAGGAAGTAATTTGAGTAAGAAATCGGCCTAGTCCTCAATACATTTTTTTCATCTCAACTACGCTAGATATTACAGAAAACTACTCGAACTATGGAATAATTATTGCATCTAAGATGCTAAAATTTCTTCTTTTTCAATTCAAAATCTTTACCAAGATATACTTTTCGTACAGTTTCATCTGCAGCTAATTCTTCTGGAGTTCCGCTTTTTAAAATACTTCCTTGGTACATTAAAAACGTTTTATCGGTAATTGCTAAAGTTGCTTGTACATCATGATCGGTAATTAGAATACCAATATTTCTGTTTTTAAGCTGCGCAACTATGCTTTGAATATCTTCAACGGCAATTGGATCAACGCCAGCAAAAGGTTCATCTAGTAAAATAAATTTTGGATCTGAAGCTAAACAACGTGCAATTTCTGTTCTTCTACGTTCTCCACCAGATAATAATTCACCTTTATTTTTACGAACATGACCTAAACTAAATTCTTCTATTAAAGACTCTAGTTTTTCTTTTCGTTCTTTTTTTGTTCTGTTGGTAAATTCTAAAACCGACATGATATTGTCTTCTACAGATAATTTTCTAAAAACCGATGCTTCTTGTGCTAAATACCCAATTCCTTTTTGAGCACGTTTGTACATTGGGTAATTTGTAATCTCTTCATCATCTAGATAAATATAACCATCGTTGGGTTTAATCATCCCAACAATCATATAAAAAGAGGTGGTTTTTCCTGCGCCATTTGGACCTAATAACCCCACAATTTCGCCTTGAGAAACTTCTAAAGAAATCCCTTTAACAACCTTTCGGCTTCCATAAATTTTCTGAATGTTATCTGCTCTTAAAATCATAAGTCAAATATAGGAATTGAGAATTTGAGAACTCTTAATTTAATTATAAATCGTTTTCTTCTAAAGCTTCCCAATATTCGTAAGCTCTTCTTAAATGCGGAATTACAATGGTACCACCAACCAAAGTAGCGATAGACATGGTTTCCATCATTTCTTCTTTAGTTACACCATTTTTCTTTGATGATTCTAAATGATATTGAATACAATCATCACAACGCAAAACTGCAGAAGCAACCAATCCTAAAAGCTCTTTTGTTTTAACTGGAAGATGTCCTTCAGAAAAAGCATTGGTATCAAGATTAAAAATTCTCTTAATAACTTTGTTTTCATTACTTAAGAGTTTATCGTTCATTTTTTGACGATACTCGTTAAATTCTTCAACTTTATTTGGCATTTTTTAATTGTTTTTTTTGAACGAAACCAGAAATGTAAATTCCGATTTCATATAATATTAATATAGGAATAGATACAATTATTTGACTTGCAACATCTGGTGGTGTAATAATTGCTGATAAAATTAATACTAAAACTAATGAATGTTTTCTGTATTTTCTTAAAAACTCAGGAGTAACCAACCCTAATTTTGATAAGAAATAAATAACAACAGGCAGTTCAAAAACGAAAGAAATACCTAACATTGTATTGGTAAATAAACTAATATAAGAATCTAATGTAAAATTATTTACAATGTTTTCGCTTATTTGATATCCATAAAAAAAAGAAACAGACATTGGCATTATTACATAATAACTAAAAGCAACTCCAATAAAGAAAAGTATAGAAGCAATAAATAAAAATCCTTTAGATTTTCTTCTTTCTGTTTTATGCAACCCTGGTGCAATAAATCGCCACATTTCCCACAATAAATAAGGAAAAGCAATAATTACACCTAAAACTATAGAAACCCAAAGTGAGCTCATTAATTGTTGTGTTAATGATAATGCTTGAAGTTTACTTGGAATTTGAACATCACAAAAACTACTCTCTATTCCGATACTACCAAAAACCTGACAGAAAAAACGATAGGTAACAAAATCAGAATGCGTGTGTGCAATAATAAAGTTGTTGTAGATTTCTTCTCTAAACACAAAAAGAACAATTGCTAAAACAAATATAACAACTGTACTTCTTACTAAGTGCCAACGTAATTCTTCAAGATGTCCTAAAAAAGACATTTCTTTAGCTTCTTCACTCATTTAAAAGATTCCTTCTTTAATTAAATCGTGTAAATGAACAACACCTAAATATTCTTTGTTTTCATTTGTTACTAATATTTGAGTAATATCATTACTCTCTAAAGTCTCTAAAGCATCAATTGCCATAGCATTGATAGAAATAGTTTTAGGATTTTTAGACATGATATTACTTGCTGATAAAGAATTAATATCTGTAGATTTTGTTAACATTCTACGAATATCTCCATCAGTTATAATTCCAATTATGTTGTTATTTTCGATAACAGCTGTAACGCCTAATCTTTTTTCAGTGATTTCTACAATTACTTCAGAAATACTACTGTTTTTATCAACCTTCGGAATTTGATTGTTTTTAATTAAATCAGAAACACGTAAGTATAAACGTTTTCCTAGAGCGCCTCCAGGATGATATTTTGCAAAATCATTGCTAGAAAATCCTTTTAATTTTAATAAGCAAACCGCCAAAGCATCACCCATTACTAATTGAGCAGTTGTACTTGTTGTTGGTGCTAGATTATTTGGACACGCTTCTTTTTCTACAAAAGTATTTAATGTAAAGTCGGCATTTTTTCCCAGAAAAGAATCAATATTTCCTGTTATGGCGATAATTTTGTTTCCGTAATTTTGAATAAACGGAACCAACACTTTAATTTCAGGTGTATTACCACTTTTAGAAATACAAATAACAACATCATCTTTTTGTATAGTTCCTAAATCACCATGAATGGCATCGGCAGCATGCATAAAAATAGCGGGTGTTCCGGTAGAATTGAAAGTTGCAACAATTTTTGTAGCAATATTAGCGCTTTTTCCAATTCCAGTTACAATAACCCTTCCTTTAGAATTTAAAATATATTTAACGGAATTTTCAAAACTAT
This sequence comes from uncultured Polaribacter sp., assembly GCA_964022045.1. Taxonomy (GTDB): domain Bacteria; phylum Bacteroidota; class Bacteroidia; order Flavobacteriales; family Flavobacteriaceae; genus Polaribacter. Next base: position 5,375 of record CAXICE010000043.1, read on the forward strand.
CATCAATTAAATTTACTAAATTAGCTATAGCGTTACTTTCTATAAGAATAGTTTCTTTTGCTGTAGCGTTGATTGAATTTGTATCTTTCAAAATTTTATAATTTTAGTAGTAAAAAAAAAAGTTATATCTTTAAATTATTATAGAAAGCACTTTTTATTTGTTGCTACAAATTTACTATAAATAATGATAGACCCAAACCAAAAGTTGGTTTTTAAACATGCGAAAATAAATTCCCCGATTGATTGATAATATGAGTAATGAAATTGATTTATATAAGCCATTAAAGAAGTTTTTCGGATTTAATAAGTTTAAAGGTTTACAAGAAGAAGTAATACAAAGTATTTTACAAAAGAAAGATACATTTGTTATTATGCCTACTGGAGGCGGAAAATCTTTATGCTATCAGCTACCGGCATTAATGAGCGAAGGAACAGCAATTGTAGTTTCTCCTTTAATTGCTTTGATGAAAAATCAGGTAGACGCTATTCGTGGAATTTCTGAACATAAAGGAATTGCACATGTATTAAATTCATCTTTAAATAAAACAGAAGTAGCGCAGGTTAAAAGCGATATTGAGAGCGGTATTACAAAACTGTTATATGTTGCACCAGAATCTTTAATTAAAGAAGAATACGTTACTTTTTTAAGAAGTCAAACTATTTCTTTTGTGGCTATTGATGAAGCACATTGTATTTCTGAATGGGGACATGATTTTAGACCAGAATACAGAAATTTAAGAACCATTATTAAGCAAATTGATAATGTTCCTGTAATTGGTTTAACAGCAACTGCAACAGAAAAAGTACAAGAAGACATTTTAAAAACCTTAGGTATTTCTGATGCTAAAACTTTTAAAGCATCCTTTAATAGAGAAAATCTGTTTTATGAAGTTAGACCAAAAACAAAAGATGTTGATAAAGACATTATCCGATTTGTAAAGCAACGTTTAGGTAAATCTGGAATTATATACTGTTTAAGCAGAAAGAAAGTAGAAGAAATAGCGCAAGTTTTACAAGTAAACGGAATTAAAGCTGTTCCGTATCACGCTGGTTTAGATGCAAAAACTAGAGTTAAACATCAAGACATGTTTTTGATGGAAGATACAGATGTTGTTGTTGCTACTATTGCGTTCGGAATGGGAATTGACAAACCAGATGTTCGTTTTGTAATTCATCATGATATTCCTAAAAGTTTAGAAAGTTATTATCAAGAAACTGGTCGAGCTGGTAGAGATGGAGGAGAAGGTTATTGTTTGGCTTTTTATGCTTATAAAGATATAGAAAAGCTAGAAAAATTTATGGCAAGTAAACCTGTCGCAGAACAAGAAATTGGTCATGCTTTATTACAAGAAGTTGTTGGTTATGCAGAGACTTCTATGAATAGACGTAAATATTTACTCCATTATTTTGGTGAAGAGTTTGATGAAGTAAATGGTTTAGGTGCAGAATTAGATGATAATACTAAAAACCCGAAGAAAAAGCACGAAGCTAAAGACGAAGTAGTAAAGCTTCTATCTGTAGTTAGAGATACCAAAGAAAAGTACAAAGCAAAAGATATAGTAAGTACAATTGTTGGTAAAGAAAATGCAATGTTAACTTCTCATAAAACGCACTTTCAACCATTTTTTGGAATTGGAAAAGATAAAGAAAGCATCTATTGGATGGCATTGATTAGACAGGTGTTAGTTTCTGGGTTTTTACGTAAAGAAATAGAACAGTATGGTGTTATAAAAATCACTCAGCAAGGATTAGATTATATAGAAACTCCAACATCATTTATGATGACAGAAGATCATACCTATTCTACAGAAAACGATAACTCTATCATTACAAATGCAAAAGGAAACTCTGTTGGCGTAGATACAGAATTAATGATTTTACTTAAAGATTTACGTAAAAAATTGGCTAAGAAATTAGGGGTTCCTCCATTTGCTGTTTTTCAAGACCCATCTTTGGATGATATGGCTTTAAAATATCCGATTTCGTTAGAAGATTTATCAAATGTTCATGGAGTTGGAGAAGGAAAAGCACGTAAGTACGGAAAAGAATTTATCTTATTAATTGCAAAGTATGTTGATGAAAATGATATTTTAAGACCAGATGATTTAGTAGTAAAAAGTACAGGAGTAAATTCAGGTTTAAAATTATTCATCATTCAAAATACTGACAGAAAATTACCTTTAATTGACATTGCAAAATCGAAAGGTTTAAACATGGAAGAATTGATTAAAGAAATGGAAGCTATTATTTTTTCTGGAACCAAATTGAACATTACATATAGTTTAGATGATTTATTAGATGAAGAGCAACAAGAAGAAATTTTTGATTATTTTATGGAAGCCGAATCTGATAAAATCCAGGAAGCTTTAGATGAGTTTGATGGTGATTATGATGAGGAAGAACTTCGTTTAATGCGAATCAAATTTATAAACGAAGTTGCTAATTAATTCAATATAAATTATTTATTCTTTTTTTTAGCTTTTTAACATTCTTTTGACACCCTTTTAACATTTTTTAGGCACGGTAATTGTAGTTTCGGCATGTAAAATAAAAACATGCAAATGAAAAAATGCCTACTGTTAGTAATACTTTTACTAACACTTTCTCCAATTTTCTCTCAAGAAAAAGAATCAAAGCTAAATGTATTTTTAAACTGTAATTTCTGTGATCAATCTTACATAAAACAAAACTTAGAACATGCTGAGTTTGTTAGAGATGAAAATTTTGCTGATGTATACTTGTTTTTTACTAACCAAAGAAACGGAAGTGGAGGAAGAGTTTATGAAATTGATTTTGTTGGTCAAAATGACTATAAAGAATTTAAAGATAAAATTACTTATTCAACAAACTCAAACAACACCGGAGATGAAGTTCGTGCTTTAATGCTGAAAAATATTCGTTTAGGATTGGTTCGTTATTGGTTAAAAGCTGGATTACAAGATAAAATATCTATTGTTATAAAAAGAACTAAACCCAGTGATTTGCTGGAAGAAGTTGATCCTTGGAATAATTGGGTTTTTGAATTAGGGTCAAATGGTTTTTTTAATGGGCATGAGACCTATAGCAATAGTAATTTAAACTTTAATGCATCAGCAAGAAGAATTACAGAAAAAAATAAGTTTATCTTTAGGTTAAGATATGGTAATAATAAACAGGTGTATAAATTTGATGGAGAACCTGATAAAGTCTATAAGAGAGTCAACAAAAATGTAACATTATATAATGTATTTAGCTTAAACAATCACTGGTCTTTAGGTGTTTTTAGTTATTTTGGTGGCTCAGATTATTCTAACAAAAGTTTATACGCTAAATTATCTCCAGCCATTGAGTATAATTTTTTCGACTATAAAGATTCGTTCAAGAAACAGATAACATTAGCATATAGAATCGGTGGAGATTATACAGAATACATTGAAAAAACAGTTTTTGGTAAAGAAAAGGAGCTTTTATGGAACCATTCTTTAAGTTTAGAATCTAGTGTAAGACAAACTTGGGGAAATATTAATGGTTCTGTAAGGTATGAAAGTTATTTGCATGATACCGCTTTAAACCAATTTTCGTTTAATTTAGGAGCTAGAGTTAGGGTGTTTAAAGGATTTACTTTTAATGTAGGTGGAAGATATGATATTACAAATAATCAAATAAATTTAGCAGCAGGTGACTTAACTGTGGAAGAGATTTTATTACAACAACAACAATTAAAATCAGGTTATAACTATAGATTTAATATAGGCTTTAGCTATACGTTTGGATCTATGTTTAATACAGTTGTAAACCCAAGGTTTGATTAATTACAACGTAAAAATTGTAACTAAAATACCTAAAATAATTGCTGTAAACTTCTGAATATTAAACTTGTGGTTTTCAGAGCTCTCAAATAGTATTATAGTAGAAATGTGTAAAAATACACCAATAATTAATGCCGTTATTTCTGTGTGATATTGAGTAATAAAAGGAACTTTATCAGCTACTAAAACACCTAAAGGACTCATAAAAGCAAAAATACTTAAGAATATTATTACGGTGCCTTTTGTAAATTTTGAGTGTAATAAAAAAGTTGTTAAAACGATTGCTATCGGAATTTTATGAACTACAATTGCCCACAATAAGTCATGATCATGATCATGAATTGGAATTCCTTCAGAAAAAGCATGAATGCATAAACTTATAAAAAGTAAAAAAGGAAACTTTGTTTCGTTAGAATGTATATGAATATGTCCGTGCTCTGCACCTTTAGAAAACGATTCTAACACAGATTGAATGATGATTCCAGCTAAAATAAAAATCCCAACCCTTTTTGTATTACTTGTCTCAATAAAAACTTCTGGCATTAAATGTAAAATGGTAACTGATAATAAATATGCACCACTAAACGATAATAATAAACGTGTAATTTTGTTTGATGGTTTAAAAATTAAAACGACCAAAGCACCAACTAAAACAGAAAGTATTAACAATAAATAATTCATTACGATACTACAAATATTAATCTTTTAGAAGTTTCTTTATCAAATTTTGATAATTGATAATCTCCAAAAACATGTTGTACTTTTAATTCAGCTTTTTGGAAGTATAAAGTGAATTTCTCTTTATCTAAATATTTTACTCTTTCAATAAAAGAGTGCTGCTCATTATCAGCAGTAAAGCTTATTTCTTTGATAATAAACCCATTTTCAATTTTTCTTGTGATATTAAAATCAATTCCGTCAATAGATTTTACCTCATTTTCTACCAAGTTCTTTTTAACATCAAAAACATTTAAAAAATCAATAACAGCAATACCATTTTCTTTCAATGCGTTTTTAATGTTTTGCAATACTTTTATATCTTCATTATCGTCTTCAAAATAACCAAAACTAGTAAAGAGATTAAATATTGCATCATATTTGTTTATAAGCGGATTTCTCATATCATGCTCAACAAAATTCAAGTTTTGATTAGTAAAAGTATTAGCAAATTCAATACTGTTTTCAGATAAATCTGCTCCTGTAACTTTGTATCCTAAAGAATTTAGAAAAACTGAATGTCTTCCTTTTCCACAAGCTAAATCTAAAATATGTGTGTTTGCTTTTAACTCTAAAAAAGAGGTGATGTTTTGCATAAAAATACGTGCATCTGTATCGTCTCTATCTTTATATAGAATGTGATAAAAAGGTGTATCAAACCAAGAAGTAAACCAATCTGTTTTTGCTTTCAATTTTCTTTATTCAATTAAAATTTTAGATGATTTTTTTTGTCCGTTTAATAATTGATAACTTACAATATACATTCCTTTACTTAAGTTTTTTATGTTGATTTCTACTTTTTTATTAGTGACTTGGTACGTTTTTCTATGTACAAGTTTTCCTAATATTGAGAAGATTTCTACATCTAAACTCTTTAAAGAATTGGATTGCAAATTTAACGTAAATTTACCTGAACTAGGATTTGGATACACATTATTTGTTAAAGAAAGATCAGAGAAACCTTCAACCGACAATGTAGAAGTGTTATAAGAGAAAACTCCTTCTCCCAAAGTACCAGCAAATAAAGTTTTCCCATCAGCAGAAAATGATAAAGAAGAAACAGCTTTTGTTGACAGTCCTGTATTTATTGCTGACCAATTTATACCGGCATCTGTAGTCATATAAACTCCTGTATGAACATCGGAAGCAACTATGTTGTTTTTATTTGTAGGATTAACAGCTAATGAAGTAATGTGTTTTTTTGGATAATGAACAGACGTATTCACTTCTGTTAAAACTTGAGCCCAATTACTTCCATTATCAGTCGATTTGTATACTCCTTTACTTTTTGTTCCAGCATAAATAATTGAGTTATTATCTGACAAAATAATTGCATGTATTTTTTGATCAGGAATGCCTTGTCCAATATTGGTCCAGTTTACACCACCATCAGTAGAATGAAATAATCCATCACCACGCAATCCAATATAAACGGAGTTTTCATTAGTGCTATTAAC
>CAXICE010000044.1:0-11298 GCA_964022045.1 uncultured Polaribacter sp.
ATGGCAGGAACTATTGAAGCTGCAAGAGTTTTAAGCAAATACAAGTTTGAAAGTAGCATTATTTATGTTGGACTATCTGGTGAAGAACAAGGATTATTTGGCGGTGCCGGATTGGCAAAATACGCAAAAGATAAAGGTTGGGATATCATTGGTATTTTAAACAATGATATGATTGGAAACATCACTGGAGTTGATGGTGTAATTGATAACAGAGCTTTCAGAATTTTCTCAGAACCAGTTCCGGCAAACGAAACAAAAAGACAACGAAGATCACGACGTTTTTACGGCGGAGAAGTTGACGGAATTTCGCGTCAATTAGCACGTTACACTCACAAAATGACAAAAACGTATATGCCAGAAATGAATCCGATGATGATTTATAGATTAGACAGATTTGGAAGAGGCGGGCATCACAGACCTTTTAATGATTTAGGTTTTGCAGGAATCAGAATTATGGAAGCGCACGAAAATTACACACAACAACATCAAAATATTAGAGTAGAAAATGGCATTAAATATGGCGATACTTTTGAACATGTAAATTTTGATTATGCGAAAAAATTAACGGCAGTAAATGCTATTACAATGGCTGGTTTAGCTTCTGCTCCACCTTCACCAAAAAGTGTTGGAATTGGAGGAATTGTACAACCTTCAGCAAAATTAAAATGGAATAAAGTTGATGGCGCAAAAGGCTATAAAATTTATTGGAGAGACACTACTTCTCCAACTTGGGACAATAGTAGATATGTAGAAAGTACAGAGTTTACGTTAGAAGGAATTGTAATTGACAACTTCTTTTTTGGCGTTGCTGCAGTTGGAAAAGACGGACATGAGAGCGTGGTTGTTTTTCCAAATAAAATTATCAGATAATATATGGATTCTAAACCTGAATTGTATTTTAAAACCGATTCGGAATGGCGTTTCTGGTTAGAAAAAAATCACAATATTTCTAAAGGAGTTTTTCTAATATTTTACAAAGTTGAAAACGAAGAAGCATCCATGCGTTGGGAAGAAGCCGTAAAAGTTGCTTTGTGTTTTGGCTGGATAGATTCTACTGTAAAAAGTTTAGGAAACGGAAAACGGAAACAAACGTTTACGCCAAGAAAAGACAAAAGTATTTGGAGTGCTTTGAATAAAAAATACATCAAAGAATTAACTGCAAATAATTTAATGCATCAGGCTGGAATTGACAAAATAAACATTGGCAAAAAAAATGGTTCTTGGACAGCTTTAGATTCAGTTGAAAAAGGAACTATTCCTACTGAATTACAAATTGAGTTTGATAAAAACCCAACAGCCCTTGATAACTTTAAAAACTTTGCACCAAGCTATAGAAAAAGTTATTTGTATTGGGTACATCAAGCTAAAAGAGCCGCTACAAAAGAAAAAAGAATTAAAGAAATTATAAAGCTTTGCAATCAAAATATAAAATCTAGAGACAATTGGTAACTATTTTAATTACAGGAGGAACAGGCATGGTTGGACAGTTACTAGCGAGTAAGTTGTCTGCAAAAAAATATACTGTTCGGGTTTTAACAAGAACACCTAAAAACCCTAACGAGTTTTCTTGGGATATTTCTAAAAACTATGTTGATGAAAATGCTTTTAAAGATTTAGACTATATCATCCATTTGGCTGGCGCCGGAATTGCAGATAAGAAATGGACAGAAAGCAGAAAACAAGAAATAATTGACAGCAGAACAAAATCTACTGCATTATTGTTTCAAAAAGTAAAAGAGCATAAAATACAGTTAAAAAAGTTTATTTCTGCTTCTGCTATTGGTTATTATGGCGCCGTTACGTCGCAAAAAATATTTACAGAAGAAGATAAGCCTGCAAATGATTTTCTTGGCAATGTTTGTAAACTTTGGGAAACATCTGTTTTAGAATTTTCTAAAGCAAAAATTCCAACAACAATATTAAGACTTGGAATTATACTAAGCAAAAAAGGTGGCGCATTAAAAAAAATGAAAACACCTATTATTTCTCCGATTGCTAACGGAAAACAATTTCTACCATGGATTCACATAGAAGATGTAACAGATATGTTTATCTTTGCGCTAGAAAATAGTTTTACAGGAACATACAATGCAGTTGCGCCTGAAGAACAAACTAGTTTTAGTTTTTCTAAACTATTAGCTAAAAAAATGAAAAGACCATTCTTGCCAATTGGAGTTCCAACGTTTATTCTGAGGCTTATTTTTGGGGAATTATCTATAATTTTGACAACAGGAAGCAGAGTTTCTTCTAAAAAAATTAGAAATGCTGGTTTTCAATTTTCTTACAAAGAGTTAAAAAAATCGCTAAATAGTTTAGTTTAGCAACAACTTTATATCAAACTATAAAATGAAAAATAAAGCACTTTTAAGTATTGTATTTCTTCTATTTACCATATCAATTTCTGCACAAGAAAACAACTTTACAAAACAAGATACATTAAGAGGATCTATCACTCCAGAGCGTATTTGGTGGGATTTAAAATATTATCATTTAGACATTCAGGTTTTCCCAGAAACAAAATCAATCAAAGGAAAAAACTTAGTAAAATATACGGTTTTAAAATCGGATAGCGTTTTACAAATCGATTTGCAAGCGCCTTTAAAGATTACAAACGTTGTGCAAGAAAATGACACATTAGAAGTAATTTCTGAAGGAAACGCACACTTTATCCAACTTAAAAAAGAGCAGATTAAAGATTCTATAAATTCGTTAGTAGTTTATTATGAAGGTATTCCTCAAGAAGCAAAAAGAGCACCTTGGGATGGCGGATTTTCTTGGAAAAAAGACGAAAACGACAATCATTTTATAGCTACTTCTTGCCAAGGTTTAGGCGCAAGTGTTTGGTGGCCAAATAAAGATCACATGTACGACGAAGTAGAAAGTATGGATATTTCTGTGCGTGTTCCGTCGAATTTAATGAACATTTCTAACGGAAAGCTATTAGATATTGAACAACATACAGACAGTACAACAACGTATCATTGGGGCGTAAAAAATCCCATCAATAATTATGGGGTAAATGTAAATATTGGAGATTACACGCATTTTTCTGAAAAATACGATGGAGAAGCAGGGGTTTTAGACATGGATTATTATGTGCTAAAAGACAATTTAGAAAAAGCAAAAAAGCAATTTAAGGATGTTCCAAAAATGATGAAAGCTTTTGAGCATTGGTTTGGGAAATATCCTTTTTATAAAGATGGATTTAAGTTGGTTGAAGTTCCTTATTTAGGCATGGAACATCAAAGTTCTGTAACCTACGGAAACAAATATGCAAACGGATATTTAGGAAGAGATTTATCTGGAACTGGCTGGGGTTTAAAGTTCGATTTTATTATTATTCATGAATCTGGTCATGAGTGGTTTGCTAACAACATCACTTATAAAGACATGGCAGATATGTGGATTCATGAGAGTTTTACCAACTATTCTGAAAGCTTATTTTTAGATTATTATTACGGTAAAAAAGCCGCATCTGAATATGTTGTTGGATTGAGAAAAAGCATTAGAAACGATAAACCAATTATTGGAAAATACAACGTAAACAATTCTGGTTCTGGAGATATGTACAACAAAGGCGGAAACATGTTACATACCATTCGTCAAATTATAAATGATGATGAAAAGTGGCGACAAGTTTTACGTGGATTAAACAAAGAGTTTTACCACAAAACGGTTACTACAAAAGAGATTGAAAACTATATGTCAGAAAAATCTGGTGTAGATCTATCTAAAATTTTTGATCAATATTTAAGAGATACAAGAATTCCGGAATTTGCATACGCCATTAGAGGAAACAAATTAGAATACAAATGGAATAATGCTGTGGAAGGATTTAACATGCCTATAAAAGTTACCATAAATGGAAAAGCAAAGACTTTAAAACCTTCTTTTTTCTGGAAAACAGCAACGCTAAGCAAAGAAAATTCTAGTTTAAAAGTTGATGTAAATTATTACATCACTTCTAAGAAATTATAAGACTCTTTTATCATTTTAATTAATGGAATTTTATGATTTATATTGCTGGTACAAGTATTGCTTTGTTTATTTCTGCATTACTTTTTAACAAGAAAGAAAAATCCAACTCAGATATAATTTTGTTATTATGGATGCTTTTATTAGCTGCCCATTTGACATTGTTTTATGTTAATTATTTTGGTAATTTACCTGACTTTTTAATTGGTGTGCACTTGCCAATCCCTTTAATGCAAGCAGTATTTTTATATTTTTATGTGGCATCTGTTACTAATCAGTTTCCTAAGAAAAAAAAGATTTATCTAATTCATTTATTACCAACAATACTTTCTTATCTCTTTTTAATACCACTCTTCTTAAAACCCTCAGAAGAAAAAATGAGTATTCTAGAAAGCACAGAAAAAGGATACAGTGAATTCTTTGAAATAATCAATATGATTATAATCTACATTTCTGGTGTTGTTTACGTTTGCTGGTCTAGTTATTTAATTTATAAACATAAAAAAAACATTCGTAATCAGTTTTCTGATTTAGAAAACATCAATTTAAAATGGTTACAATTGTTAATTTACGGAATTGGTGGTATTTGGATTGTTGTAATTTTTTTTAATAACGGAACTTACGTATTTACAAGTGTCTCAATTTTTGTAATTCTTATTGGTTTTTTTGGTGTTCAACAACGCAACATTTTTGTTAATGAAAAAATGATTCCTAATAAAAAAATTACGACTACTCAAAAAACAAAAAAAGAGAAATATTCCACTTCTGGACTTACAGCAGAAATAGCAGAAGAGCTTTATAAAAATTTAATTGAACAAATCTCCAAAGAAAAATATTATAAAGAAAGTGGTATTACCTTAAATGATTTGGCTCAAAGATTAAATATATCACCAAACTATTTATCACAAATTATTAATGAAAAGGAAGGTAAAAACTTTTTTGACTTTATCAATGCATTTAGAGTTGATGAATTTAAAAGATTAATTGCTCTTCCTGAAAACCAACAGTACACATTATTAGCACTGGCTTATGATTGTGGATTTAACTCAAAATCATCTTTCAATCGATCTTTTAAAAAACATACTGACATGACTCCTTCTCAGTACGCTACTACTATCTTAAAATAGGTGTCATCTTACAAGTTGACACTTACTAGACCAATGAAGCTTCTATGTTTGCTCCTTTAAATTAACAAGGAATACAGATGTCTATTAAAATTGAAAAATCCACTTTACCTCTATTAAACAAAATCGCAAAAAATTCATTTTGGTTTTTAGTTATAGTCCTAGCAATCGTTATTGGGTTCTATCCATTAATCTTTATAGACGCAAATCACAATGAAGGTTTGCTTTCATTTAAGACTGCAGAATTATTAGCAAACCCAATATGGAACATTACATTTTACACACATATTTCTCTTGGTGGACTTTCTTTATTGATAGGTTGGTCTTTATTTCTTAAAAAGTTTAGAGCAAAAAAAATACATTTGCATAGATTAATTGGTAAAATATATCTTGTTTCTGTTTTACTAAGTAGTATTAGCGGTTTATATATTGCATATCATGCAACTGGTGGATGGGTAGCTAAAACAGGATTTGCTGGCATGTCAATTTCTTGGTTCGTATGCACTTATTTAGCCTATAAAGCAATCAGAAATAAGAATATACAAAAACATGAACGTTGGATGATACGTAGTTATGCCGTAACTTTTACAGGCGTAACTTTTAGATTATGGATGCCCTTACTTGTTATCGTTTTTAAATTAGATTTTTTAGAAGCTTATCCAATTGACGCATGGATTTCTTGGGCTGCAAATTTAGTTGTAGCCGAAATCATTATTTATTATCAATTAGGAAAAAGAAAACTATCATAAAAAACAGCTATTAGATACCTTCTTTTATTTTAACAAAAATTTGTAAAAACATGTTAAAGTACTGGTAACTTATACAATTATGCTATTCACCTACCTTTTGGAAGCTTATTTTTACCAAAAATAAAAACGAATGACCAAAGTACTCACTAAAATTATTGCAATACTAATAATTGCTACTGTACACGCAAAACAGGATCCAGAAATTAAAACAATCAATATTTCTTTTGGAAAGCAATTCAATATGACTTCTAAAGTTTTAAATGAAGAAAGAGTTCTATTAATTCACACTCCAGCCGGCTATAAAAAATCAAACAAAAAATATCCAGTAATATATGTACTTGACGGAAACAGTCATTTTTCACATACTACAATTGCTGCGACATTATTGGCTGAAAATGGCAGAATGCCAGAAAGTATTATTGTTGCAATTCCGAATAACAATGGTACAAGAGGAAGAGATTTAGGAAGCGGAAGAGATAATTTTAAAAAATACATTAAAGAAGAAGTAATTCCGTTTGTGAACAATAATTACAGAACCATTAATCACAAAACCTTGTTTGGACATTCTATGGCTGGTGCTTTTACACTAAATTATCTAGCAACAGAACCAACACTTTTTAATAATTATATTGCGGCGAGCCCAGTTATACAAATATTTAATTCAGAGTTATTAGAAAAATTCTCAACGTTATTTAAGAACAACAAAACCCTTTCTAAACCATTATACTTTACCTTAACTAGCGTTGCTGAAGAAGGACAAGGCGCAACGGATGCAATGAATAATTTTGTAGCATTGTTAAAAAAAGAAGCACCAATAAGTTTTCGTTGGAAGTATGATTTTATAGAAAATCAGATTCATATGACTACGCCTTATTTAACAATGTATAAAGGCTTTACTGAAGTTTTTCACGATTTTCAATCTCCAACATACACAAGTTTCAAAGACTTTACAAATCGTGGCGGAATGCAACAATTAAAAAGCTATTATCAAAAAAGAGCTACTACTTATCAAACAGAAAACATTATTGCCGAAAACACATTAAGTCGTTTAGCAAATGTATTATTATCTGACAATCAAGAAGCCTTAGGAATAGAATTATTGATCTTAAACACAAAAAATCACCCAAAATCTATTGGTGCTTTGAATAGTTTAGCAAGAGTTTATGTTCGTTTAAAACAAACAGATAAAGCTAAAAAAGCATACCAAGATGCATTAAAGTTAGCCGAAGAACAAGACTCACCAAACTCTGCTTATTTTAAAAGACAATTGAAAAGGTTAGAAAAATAGACAACGCTATTTATTTACCAATATAGTATCTAAACACACATCGTGTTTTTCTTTTGGAACTGCATTTACTTTTTGAAACGGATAAAAAATTCCGACTTTAAAAGCATTTGGATGTTGTTCTAAAAATGTATCATAATATCCGCCGCCATAACCCAATCTGTAATTTTGATTATCAAACGCCAAACCTGGCACAATGATTACATCGTAATTTCCAGAATAAATTGTAGCATTTGCAGGATGCGAAGTTCCAAAAACACCTTTTTCTAATTCGTTTAAAGAATGTAACTCTAAGTTTTCTAATTGCCGTTTTGGTAATGTTTTTGGTGTGATGATTTTAATATTTTCCGCCAACATTTTTTTTAAAAATGGACGAATGTCTATTTCTGTTCCCATGGGCAAATACGCGTGAATCACTTTTGCGTTTTTCTCTTTTACCAATTGTTCTAATTGTGTACAAATCCAAAAATCATAAGCAGCTTTTGTAGCTTTATTTTTTGCGCGTTCTTTATACATTTCTTTACGCAATGCATCTTTTTGCTCTAAAATAGTTTTCATGGATTCACAAATTTTACATCAAAGATAATTGAAAAACAACAATAATTATTTGCTTGTTACTCTTCTTATTTTTCGATAGTTTTGTTACTAATGGAATACTCAGAAACAAATAGACTTTCAAGATTAACAGCTATTTTAATTCAATTACAAACTAAAAGAATTGTTACTGCTTCAGAATTATCTCAAAAATTTCAAGTTAGTAAAAGAACAATTTATAGAGACATAAAAGCTTTAGAAAAATCGGGCGTTCCAATCTTAACTGAAGAAGGAAAAGGATATACATTAATGGAAGGGTATAAAGTTCCTCCGGTAATGTTTACAGAAAAACAAGCAAATGCTTTAATACTTGCAGAACAATTAGTTTTAAAAAACAAAGATGCTTCTTTTGTAAAGGATTACTCTGATGCGATAGATAAAATAAAATCAATCTTAAAGTACACCATTAAAGACAAGGCTAATTTACTTTCTGAAAGAACTCAATATAATGAGGCTATAAATCAAGAAAGAAACAGCAACAACTTATCAGATTTACAAAATGCGCTTACCAATTACAATCTTGTACAAATACAATACATTAACAAAGAAGGGGTTTCAACAAAAAGATTGATTGAGCCTTTTGCTGTATTAAGTACAGACAATTGGTGGTACCTAGTTGCATTGTGTAGATTACGTAAAGAATTTCGTTTTTTTAGGTTAGATAGAATTCAAAAAACAGAAGTATTACCTGAGCATTTTGAACCTCATAATTTAACTCTACAAGAATATTTTGATAAATATCAATAATTCTTTCTAACCCTTGACATAAGGTTGACACTCATCAAATATAAATTTGCAGCAGTAATTAATCTTAAACAAAACGTAAAAATGAAAAACGTAATTAATTGGTTTGAAATCGCTGCTATAGATTTTGACAGAGCTATGAATTTTTATTCAGAAATATTAGATGTTAACTTGGAAGAAATGCCTTCTCCAGACGGAAAAATGAGATATGCTAATTTCCCTTATAAACAAGATGGAAGTGTTGTAAGTGGAGGATTAGTAAAATCAGAAGGTTTCTTACCTTCCAAAAATGGTCCAATAATTTATCTTAATGGGGGAAATGATTTAGACATTCCATTATCTAGAGTTGAAAAAGCTGGCGGAAAAATTGTAATGCCAAAAACAAGAATTGAAGAAATGTTTATGGCAGAATTTATTGATACAGAAGGAAACAGAATGAGGTTTCACTCAATGAATTAAACTAAAAAGAAGCAAAAAACCTTCATCAATTCTGATGAAGGTTTTTAATTCAATAACTATAAACTCTTTTATTTTCCACATTGTTGTTTTAAAGCTTGTTGTGCTCTTTCAAGTCCGCCATAAGGAAGAAATTTTTTGTTTGGTTTTTCTTTTTTAAACAGTTCAATTGAACGTTTTATTTCTTTACAGAAAGGCTCGGTAGATTGTCCAAAAAATGCTGCTCCGCCAATATCCCATTGTGCTTTTCCTAAAATAACTCTTGGGTTATTTGGTGCAATTTTTAAAGCTGCTGCATATAATTGTGCGTTTTCCCCAGCATATTTCATTCCGTATTTTTGCCCATCATAAGCAACAAAAACTGTATTTAACATGGCTTGTGTAATAATTATTTCTGGATTGCTTTTAGAAATAGCATTTGCAGTATCTAATAAATCTTGTGCTCTCTTTAAATGTGCCGTTAATTTTGTTTCGTCTTTAATTGAAAATCCTTCAATAATTAAAATTGTTGCAGCATAATAAGATGGCAACCAATTGTCTTTTTCTGCGGATGCAATGCGTTCAAAAAGTTGTACAGCTTCTGTGTTTTTTTGTTGGCTCCAAAGCTGCATTGCTTTGCCCATTCCTTTTTCATATTGTGTTTGTGCTGTTATATTTACAGCAAACATTATTGCGATTATTACTAATATTTTTTTCATTCTATTTAGTTTTTAAAGTGTTTTTGTTTGATTTTACTTACTCTACTTTTACAGGAATTGTAACATCTTTGGTTACATTAAATTTGGCGTTTTTATATTTTGGCGGCCCCATAAATCCGGTTGCGCCGTTAGAACATCCAATTGGTTCTTTTGGAATTCCGAATATTCTTGTATCTAATTTTTTATTATCATTTTCATCATGAAAAACAGAAATTGCATACACACCATTTTCTATATTCTTAAAAATTGCTGTTGCTTTTTTATTGGTTACTTTAACAATATCACCTTTAAAACCTTTCTTTAAAAAATCTTTTTCAGAATTGTATAACGCTACAAATACAGCTCCTTTATCAGATTCCATTCCGGTAATTGTTACCGTAATTTTGTTTCCCTTTTTCTCTTGCGCTTGAGAAACAAAAAAGCTAGTGATAATTAATATGAGTGTTAAAATTACTTTTTGCATGATGTTGTTTTTAATGTTGTTCAAATATCTAACTATTTTACTTCTTAAAAATATATTTACAACCGAGTTGTCATTTTTTTATACCGAATTGTAATAATTATAAATTATTTAATTGATTGTCGTTTTTATTATCACTAATGGTCCAGAAAAATCCAACAAAAAAGAATCTATCTGCAGAAGGTGTTATGGCTCTTCTGTCAAAAACACCTGCATTATTTGGTTGATTTGCGTACTGATAACCGTTTATATTTTTTGTTCCCAACACATTACTAACCGACAAATACAATATTTTTTGCTGACTGATTAAATATGCCCAATTGGCATTTACGGTGTTGTAACTTTTTACTTTATCATTTAAGAAACCTGCCAAATTTGGGTTTGTGAAATTTCTACCAGACGCATAATTATAACTAAAACCAATTTGACTTTTCCAATCAGTAATAAAATGTTTTACAACTACAGAAACATTGTGTTTTGCCACAAAACTTGGCGTTGCAGAAGTTGCATAATTCTTGTAATTTCTTTCGGTATCTAAGAACGAATATGAAACCCAATAATCTGTATTTTTAAAGGTGTTATTATCTCTCCAAAAAACATCCAATCCTTTAGAATAACCAAATCCGTTGTTAGAATACATAGACGTTGGTTCAGAAAACTCTGTATCGTATTTCACCAAATCGTTGTACTTTTTATAATACGCTTCTATTCTTAAAATTTGTTTGTTTTTTACATACTGATAATTGGCAATTGCATGCGATGTATTTTCTGCTTTAAAATCAGTATTGAATTTTAAATAATCGTTCTTCGGATTTTGATAAAACTGTCCGTAAGCCAACGAAAATTGTCCGTTTTTTCCAGCTTTATAAGCCAAAGAAACTCTTGGTGAAATTGTTGTTTCTTTTAGTAATTCAGAATACTCACTTCTCACTCCAACTTTTGCTGCAACATTTTTAGAAAAGAATATATCTGCTTCTGCAAAAACTCCAAAAATATTATTATCAAATCCGTAGTTAAAATCACCAAAAGTGGTGCTTTTAAAATCCTCTTTCACATTAGTCATAAAATATTCTGTACCAATATTTAATTTTATACGATTGTTGATATTTCTTTTTAATCGCACTTTAAAATGTGCAGAATTTTCATCATTGATAACTTTATCGTTTTGTAGTTTTATATCAGAATGATCGTTTGTTAAAGAAAATCCAGTTAA
>CAXICE010000045.1:0-11005 GCA_964022045.1 uncultured Polaribacter sp.
CTTTAAAAAATATCCTTGCAAATGCAGAGTATATGGCAGAAGAAGGTGTAAAAGATATTGTTTTAGTAGGAGATAATGTTGGTGATTTTGGGACAGGAGAAAAAGGTAATTTAAAATACCTTTATTCTCTTTTAGATTTAATGAAAGAATTAGATAAAGTTGGAGATATTCATCGTTTTACTCTTTTATCTGTTGTAACTCCAATGTTTAGTGATAAAACATTAAATTTTATTAAAAACTCTAAAAGGTTTACTCCATATTTTAGTGTTGAAATGGATAGTGCTAGTGCTACAATGCTAAAAAAAATGAAACGCCCTTTTTCTTTAGAAGCATATAAAGATCATTTTATTAGAGTGAAAGAGTTTATGCCAGAAGCTTATATAGATGTTCAAATTATTGTTGGTTTTCCTGGAGAAACAGATGAATTATTTAATGAGACAGTTG
Source organism: uncultured Polaribacter sp. (assembly GCA_964022045.1). Classification (GTDB taxonomy): domain Bacteria; phylum Bacteroidota; class Bacteroidia; order Flavobacteriales; family Flavobacteriaceae; genus Polaribacter. Next base: position 445 of record CAXICE010000045.1, read on the forward strand.
AGTTTTTGTCAACATCAAATATTTCTTACATAACACCTATTCTTTATTCTGATAAAGTTAAAGTAGGTGCTAAATCATACGGAACAATTAAAGGAGCTGTTTCAAGAAAAGTTAGTAAAAAAAGAAAAGCAATTCTTAAAGAGTTATCTAAAAAGAAACTCAAAACATTTTACGAAACTCAATTAGGGCAAGAAAGATTGGTTTTATTTGAGAATAGAAGCAAAAGAGGATTTATATATGGCTATACGGATAACAATGTAAAAGTTAAATTACCATGGGATCCAGAATTAGGTAATTCACTTCACAAAATTAAATTAACAGGAATAGACGGGAGCTTTATGCTTTTTGATTTTGTTAAAGATGGGAGTTTTATAACTCATGAAAGCTTTAGTAAAATTTAAATTATCTCTTTGATGTTTATCCTACATTAAAGAGATAATTTATAATTGTAGCTAATTCTTTTTTAAATACATGTCGTAGTTTTCTACACTTTGAATGATTAACTTCACCGCTTCTACATAAAAATCTTGATTGATGTTTTCAAAAGTGTCAGTATCTTTATGATAATCTTTGTGATCTTCTACACCAAAATAAATAAAAGGGATTTTCTCTTTATGAAAAGATCTATGATCAGATGAGTTTGTCCAATTATCTAGTTTTTTGTCATTTGGGTTGTCATGACCAGACATTAATGTAATTGAAGATTTAACCTTTGTTAAAGGTTCTTTTAATTGTGGATAATGAAAGATACCACAAGCATACAATTCGTTTTTATCGTTTCTAGAAATCATATCCATATTAATATTTAAAACAATATTTTCTTTTCCCAAAGGAAAGTTTTTTACCAAATGAGCAGAACCATGCATTCCTGCTTCTTCAGCATCAACTGTAGCGAAAACCAATGTATGATTTGGGGTTTTATTCTTAAAATATTCTGCAATTGTAATTACTGCAGCCGTACCTGAAGCATCATCATCTGCGCCGTTATATATTTTTCCGTTTCTGATACCTAAATGATCATGATGTCCAGTTATTACAATTACTTTATCTGATTTTCCTTTAATCATACTTAAAACATTTCCTCCAACAACAGTTGTATCTGGTACATTTATATCGTTTCTTTCTTTACCTTTTACAGGAAACATGCGTTGTCTTCTTGCTCCTTTATAGGTAGTTGTAAACTCTTGAATGTATCCGTTCTTTAAGGGTGATGCCAATGCTAATTTTTTAAATTCGTTGGCTATAAATTGTTGTGCTTTGTAGTTACCAGGTTTAGAAAAACCTCTACCTTCAAAAGCATCACTAGCAAGTGTTTTTAAGTTGTTTAGTAATTTTACTTCATCAATCTTAATTGTTTTAGATGATGAAACAGTATTTAATTGATTTGGTTTTTTTGGTTCATTAGATTTACATCCAATGAAGAAAATAGTTAAAAATGTTGCGAAAAAAAATGATTTAACTTTCATTTTACTTGATAATTTAAATATTAATTATTGCATAAAGATATAGAATATTAAAACTTTTAGACAATGTTTTTAATAAGAATTAGTTTTACATTATTATTTTAAGTTAAAAAAGGTATCGTTAATTGAATATATTATATTTGAAGACTTATTTATTTTAAATAAAACACTTTGCAAAAAACAATAATTTTATTTTTATTTATTTTTACCTTTTTGACTGTTAAAGGCCAGGAAACACTTCCTATTTATTCTGATTATTTATCAGATAATGTGTTTTTAATTCACCCTTCTGCAGCAGGAATTGGTACTTGCGGGAAAATTAGAATCACAGGAAGAAAACAATGGCAAGGTATTGCAAATGCTCCTGAACTACAGACGTTAAGTTTTCACAATAGAGTTGGAGAAAAAGCAGCAGTTGGCGTGGTTATTTTTAATGATAAAAATGGATACCATTCTCAGAAAGGACTTCAAGCAACGTATGCTTATCATTTAAATATTGGAAATGGAAATGTATTTGAGCAGCTTTCATTTGGTTTATCTGCAACAATTGTTCAAAATCAATCAGATCAAAGAGCTTTTTTTGGAGATAGTACTGTAGAGCAATTAATTGAAAGCACAGGATACCATAATGCAGATTTTAGTGTTGCTTATCATAAACAAGGTTTTTCATCTTACTTTACTGTAAAAAACTTGTTACTTTCTTCAAAAAATAATTTAAATAATAGTTTAGAACCGTTAGATTTAAGAAATTATATTTTTAGCGTTGGTTATTTTTTTGATTATAGAAACGTAGTGAAGCTAGAACCTTCTTTTATGTTGCAATTAAGAGAAGGAACAGGTGAAGTATTAACAGATTTTAATATTAAAGCTTATAAGAAAATTAATAAAGCCCAACTCTGGGCAGCTTTATCTTACAGAAGAAGTTTTGATAAAGGAGCAATAGAAAATATAAATTATATATCTCCAATTATTGGTGTAAACTATAAGCAAATGATGCTTTCATATACGTATACTAAACAACTTGGTGATATTGTGTTTTCTAATACGGGATATCATCAAATTACATTAGGTATAAATGTTTTTTGTAAGAGGCAAAGAGCAGCAGCTTGTCCTAATATTAACGCTTCTTTTTAGTTCTAGAAGTTTAAGTTTTCAATAGTATAATTCTGGTTATTTCCTAAAACAAACTCCAATACCTTTGTAGTAGTATTTGTGTAAAATCGATGCTTCACTTTTGTGTTTTTAATATTCAATAAATTATTGTTTTCTAAAACTCTTTTAGTTTGTTTTGCTACTGCTTGTCCAGAATCAATAATAGTTATGTCTGTTCCAATTACTTCCCTTATTTGCGGAATTAAATACGGATAATGTGTACAGCCTAAAACCAAATAATCAATATTGTGTTTTATTAATTTTTGTAGATGATCTGTTAGTAAATCAGTCATTTTTTTTGAAGTTAAATCTCCTTTTTCAATGAGTTCTACTAAACCTTCACCAATTTGTTCTATAATTGTTACCTCTTTATTTATATTACTAGAAGTTGCTGTAAATAAGCCGCTATTTAAAGTGCCTTTAGTAGCCAAAATTCCAATATTTTTTGTTTTCGTGTTTATAGAGGCTGGCTTTATAGCTGGTTCAATTCCTATAAAAGGAACGTTATAATTTTCTCTTAAATATTGAATTGCATTTGTTGTAGCCGTATTGCAAGCAACTACAATTACTTTACAATTTTTTTCTAATAAAATCTCAGTGTTTTTTATAGATAGTTCTAGAATTTTTTCTTCTGATTTTTGTCCGTAAGGTGCATTCTTGCTATCTGCTAAATAGATAGTGTTTTCATTTGGCAAAAGCGAATTTATTTCTTTCCAAATAGAAGTACCACCAATTCCAGAGTCAAATACACCAATAGGATTATTAGAAGTTGAATTCATATACTCACAAAAATAAAAAAACCTACTTATTAAAGTAGGTTTTTTGTTTTATAATTAAAGTAGGTTCTATTAGAATCCTAATTTAGCTTTTACTGCATTGTAAATGTCTGTTCCTTTTTCAAAGATGATTAAACCTCCACCTGGAGCAGAATTGAATACATAAACGATTCCTTGAGCAGCAGCAACATCTTTAATTGCCTTTTGAGCTTTTTCGTAAATTGGGTTTTTCAACTCAATTTCTTTTTTTCTTAACTCTTGTGTTGCAATTTGTTCTGCTTGTTGAATCTTGTTAGCATCAGCTTGTAATTCAGCTTTTCTTCTTGCATTCGTCTCAGGAGTTTGAGTTTTCTCTTCAGCAGCATATCTTTGTGCTTTTGTTTGATATGCTTTTATATTTGCTTCAATATCACTTTTATAAGTTTTTTGAATTTTCTCTAATTCAGAGTTTGCTTTTTTAGTTTCTGGCATGTTCTGCACTAATTTTGCAGTGTCTATATGACCAATTTTTTGTGCATTAGCAACTCCTCCTACACCTAACATAAATACAGCTATTAATAATAACTTTTTAAATTGTTTCATTTCTCCTTGTTTTAATTTTAATTTATTTACTCGTTGTTATTTATTCTTTAGTTTTCTTTTTAGCAGCATTTTTTTTGTCTAAAAGTAACTTTCTTTTTGCTGCTCTTTCTTTTAATTTAGCATCTCTTTTTGCTTTAATTGCTTTTTTCTGATCTTCAATTTTCTTAAGCCTTGCTTGCTTAATTGCTTCTGTTTTTTTCTGTGCAGCTAATTTTTTAGCTGAAACTTTATTTTTAGAAGTTTTTATTTTTCGATCTTTAACAATACTTGCTAAAACGAGTTCGCTAATATCGTATTTTTTATTTGAATATAACATCACTAATTCGCTAGATTTGTCTAAAACGAAGTCATATTTTTTTCTTTTTGCAATATTTTGAACAGAATTGTAAACTAAATCTTGAATTGGTTTAACCAACTGCCTTCTTAAATTAAATAAATCTCCTTGAGGGCCAAAGTATAAAGACTCTAATCTTGCAAGTTCTTCTTTTTTAATTGTAATATCTTCTTCTCTTTCCTCAATTAGATCTTTTGTTAAAATAGCTTTTTCGTTTGCTAAATCTGTTTTAAGAACTTCAATGTGCCTTTCTAATTTTGATAATTTACCTTTCCATTGTTCAACTTTAGAATTTAAATTATTTTGAGCTGTAACATATTCAGGAACATTCTCTAAGATATATTCCATATCTATATATGCCAAGTTTTGACCTTTTTGTGCAATGCTATTTTGTATTGTAAACAAAAGAACAATTAATACGAATACTTTTTTCATCTTTAATAGTTTTTGTTTTGAAAAAACCATGCCAAAAATATAATACGCTACAAATGAGGTAAATAATTTTTAGAATTGTCTTCCAATAATAAAATGTGTTTGCCAACCAGATTTAGGTGCATTTGGCGCATTGTTGTAAGCTGGTAATGCATCATATCCATGAGCAAAATCAATTCCTAACAATCCAAACGCGGGCATAAAAATACGTATTCCAAGTCCAGCTGATCTTTTCAATTCAAACGGATTATAATTATTAAAATTGTCATAAGAATTTCCAGCTTCTAAAAATCCTAATGTATAAATAGAACTATTAGGTTTATCTACAATAGAATAACGTAACTCTAATTGAAATTTATTATAAATTGTTCCACCTTGAATAGATGATAATTGATTGTTTTCGTATCCTCTTAATCCAATTGTTTCTCTACCGTCTAATTGATATGCAGCTAAACCATCACCACCAACAAAATATCTTTCAAAAGGCGTTGCTCCAACTCTACTGCTATAGTTTCCTAAGAACCCACCTTCAGCATTCATCATTAAAACAAGTTTGTCTGTAAAAGCAGTGTACCATTTCCCTTTAAAACTTAATTTGTAATACTCCATCCATTTATACTTTTCAGCTAAACTTAAACTAGAATAATCTTTGTCATTAAATAGAGAATAGGGTATTGTTAATTTAGCACCAATAGAGAATTCAGATCCATAAGTTGGGAAAATTAAAGAGGGACCAGCAGAATTTCTACTTAATTGTATGTTGTATGATAAATTATTTAAGTTTGCGTTACTTAGAACATCTGTTCCAACTCTAAATCCATAATTGTTTAAGCTAAAATTTTGATAACTTAAAGAGTGAGAAAGCTGAAAGTAATCGTCTGGCCATTGTAATCTTCTACCTAAGCCTAGAGTAATTCCAATAATACTTAAGTTTTGATTTTTATCTACAAGTCCTGTATTAAAATCAAATTGATATTGATTTGAATTATAAATAGAAAATGAAAATGATTGAGGTTTTTTACCACCCAACCAAGGTTCTGTAAACGAAAAACTATATGTGCTGTATGTTCTACTTGCTTGTAAGCGTAGAGATAACTTTTGACCATCACCAGTTGGTAGAGGTCTATAAGCTTCTTTTTTGAACATGTTTCTAATTGCAAAATTATTGAAAGATAAGCCTAGTGTTCCAATAAAAGCACCACCACCATAACCACCTTGTAGCTCAATTTGACTTCCACCTTTTTCTGTAACAGTAAAATCAATGTCAGCCGTTTTATTTTGCCAATCTGGTTTAACTTCTGGAGTTACATTTGTATCAAAAAAGCCTAACTGACCAATTTCTCTAATAGATCTAATAATTTGAGACCTATTAAATAAATCACCAGGTTTTACTCTTAATTCTCTATAAATAACGTGGTCATTTGTTTTTTCATTTCCAATAACAGTTACTTTTTTTATGGTTGCTTGTTCGTCTTCGCGGATTCTAATTTCTACTGTAATAGAATCATTTAAAACCTTTGTTTCTACAGCATTCACTTGGGCAAATAAATAACCATTGTTGTGATATAGAGTTTGTAAATCTTGAGAAGCTGGTGTGTTGTCTCCATAAACTCTTTCTTTTAATACAGTACCATTATAAACATCACCTTTGTTAATTCCAAGTATTCTTGATAATTGATTAGCGTTAAAGCTTTTGTTACCAACATAATTAATGTCATTAAAATAGTATTGTTTACCTTCCTCAACTTCAATTTCTAAGCTAATTGTATTGTCTTTGTTCCAAATTAGTTGGTCACTTAAAATACGAGCATCTCTGTAACCTTGTCTGCTGTATGCTTCTAAAATACTTTCTAAATCTTCTCTGTATTTATCCTCAATGTATTTTGAGCTTTTCCAAAACCTACCAAATAATTTTTTCTTGGTGTTGCTCATTGCTTTCCTAAGCTTTCCGTCAGAAAACATTTCGTTTCCTTTAAAAGTAATATTTTTAATTTTAATACGAGAACCTTTGTCAATATGAACATCCATGTTTACAACATTAATGTCAGAAGTGTCTTTTTTTGTGTTTATTGATACTTTAGTTTTTAAGAAACCTTTGTCTGTAAATTTCTTTTTAAAGTAATTTGTGGAAGTAACAATAAGATTGTCTGTTACCATTGCGCCTTTTTTAAGGTCGGTATCTTTTTTTAACTCTTTTCTTTTAGACTTTTTTATACCCGAAAAAACAACTTCATTTAATTGTGGTAATTCTTGTACATTAAATTGTAAATAAACTACATTGCCATCAATTTTAGCTAAATAAACATCTACGTTACTAAACTGTTTACTTTCGTACAATTTTTTTATAGCACTTGTAAGCTTATCACCAGGAAGTTTAATCATCTGGCCGTTTCTTAAGCCAGTAAATATTTTTACTGTCTCTTCGCTAAACTTCTTTAAACCAGTAACTGTAATTCCTCCTAAAACATATTCTTGACCTTTTACGTAAGAAATTTTTCCAGGAATTGTGTCTTTTAATGATGTGTTGTTGGTTTGTCCGTTAACGTTTGCAGTTAAAAAACATACTAAAAATAGTACTACAATAGTATATTTACTCATTTGGTGTTTCAATTTGTTCGCTTGTTTTACCAAAGCGTCGTTCTCTATTTTGATATTCAATTATTGCGTCAAAAAAATCGCTCTTTCTAAAATCTGGCCAAAGTATATCTGTGAAATATAGCTCGGCATATGCCATTTGCCAAAGCAAAAAATTACTGATACGTTGTTCGCCACTTGTGCGAATCATCAAATCAACGTCGGGCAAATTAAATGTATATAAATGATTATTAATAACTTTTTCGTCAATTTCTTCTATTTGAAGCTCGTTATTAACAACTTTTTTAGATATGTTTTTGATAGTATTAACAATTTCTTCTCTAGAACCATAACTTAACGCAAAAGTTAAAATAATTTTTGTGTTTGTTTTAGTAGCGTCAATTACTTCTGATAATACTTTTTGTGCTTTTTTCGGCAAACTAGTTAAACCTCCAATCGCATTAATTTTTACATTATTCTTCTGAAAATCTGGTAGTTCTTTTTTTAGTGAGTTGATAAGTAAACTCATTAAAGCATTCACTTCAAGTTTTGGGCGATTCCAATTTTCGGTAGAAAAAGCATATAAAGTAATTGCTTTTATATTGATTTCTGATGCTGCTTTTACAGATTCCCTTATGGCATCTAAAGCATTTCTATGGCCAAAAATTCTTTCCATTCCTTTACCTTTTGCCCAACGACCATTACCATCCATAATAATAGCAACGTGTTCTGGTACTTTGTGTAAATTAATGTGTAGTTTTTTATCCATATTTTACCTTAAATCTGTGTAACAAGCAGGTCTTCCAAATGCATAAACGATAGAGATTCCAGTGAACATATACCAATCATTAGAGTTTCCTCCAAAATTTAATGATGGTATTTTGTTTGTTGTAAAGTCTAAATCATCTGTAAATGTATATCTAACTCTTGTTTCTATAGAAAAGCCAATTTTTTCAGCCAACTTTCCTTTAAATCCTAACCCAAAAGGAATTCCGTATGAGATTTTTGAGTTTAGATTGTATCGGCCTGGAGTAATCTCAGACTCAACACTATCATAACCAAATGCTGCAACTTCTAATAAAATATACGGTGTGTATATTTTATCTTCTGAAGTCATATCATATTCAAAAAAATTATATTCAATTCCTACAGCTACTTCTTTTATAGAATTTTTAAAATTAAAATTTCTATTTACTCTAACTAAATTTGATGATTCAGCATCATCTCCACTAATTGGTAAAAAACTCAAAGTACTCCTTAAAGCAATTCTTGGATTTACATTGTATTTATAAATAAGGCCTCCAGCAAAATTATTTGGGTTAATGTAGTTTGATTTTCCTACATCACCAATATAGTTGCTTCCTCCAATAAATACTCCAATTTCATTTATCTGACTCCAAGAAATACTTGTAATACAAATAAATACTATTGCTAAAAGTTGTTTCTTCATCTTAAAAAATAGCGTGCAAATATAGTTAATTCAATTTGCTTTATAAAGTTAATAACTTGTCTTTTTTGAATAACTATTATTTTATAAAAATATTGTTGTGCTTTACGAATGGTTAAAGTCGTTTCTGGTGTCTTCTCCCCATAATAATTTACTGCGTAGTGTTTTTAAAAATGACTGATTGGTAAGTACAATTGTTTTAATTGTAAATGGAGCTTTTTCTAGAAATATTTGTGTGTCTTCATTTATGGTACAAATTCTAGAGTCTAAAGACATTAAGAAAGTATCTTCTCTTCCGCTAACTTCTAATTTTATTTTAGTGCTCTCTGAAATAACTAAAGGTCTTGCGTTTAAATTATGTGGTGCAATTGGTGTAATTACTAGGCTTTTAGAGTTTGGTAAAACCACTGGGCCATTACAGCTTAGAGAATATCCTGTTGAGCCTGTTGGAGTAGAAATAATCAATCCGTCTGACCAATAATTTGTTAAATACTCATCGTCTAAGAAAGTTTTAACGCCAATCATAGAAGTAGTGTTTTTTCTGGCTACAGTAACTTCGTTTAAAGCAAAATTGATTTCAGAAAGTGCTGCTGTTTTTGGCGATGTTTTTACGCTTAAAAGTGTTCTCTCTTGAACTTTATATTCGTTTAAAAGTAGTAGCTCAATTACTTGTTTTATCTCTTCTCGTTGAATGGTTGCTAAAAAACCTAGTCTACCTGTGTTGATGCCTAAAACAGGTATATTTAAATCTCTAATAAATGTGATAGATCTTAAAATAGTTCCGTCTCCTCCAATGGTAAAAAACAAATCGAAGGAATTATTTAAGTCATTAAAATGAGAAAAAGTAGGATATTTTTTTGGCAATAAATTTTCTTCTTGAAAAATTGAGTAAAACTCTTTTTCAAAAAAAACAACAATATTTTTTTCTTGTAAAATATCAATCAAAAACAATACTTCTTTTAAAGAGTTTGTGTTGTATGATTGCCCGTAAATTGCTACTTTTTTCATGGTTTACGTGTTTAAGAAATTCTGTAAATAATCTGCTCTATTTTTTAATTCTTCTAAATAAATGTCATCTTTATGTTCGGTAATAATGGTGTAATTATAACGCCTAAAAGTTTGAATAATTTCATTGATTTCTTGCGAAGAAATTTTTAGCGTAATTTCTACTTTTTCATTACTTCTCTTAGATTCGTAGCAGCCTAAAATAATTCCGCTATTAGATTCTACTATTTGAGATACTTCACTAATTGTGTAGTCTTTTATGTTTTTTTCTATTACTAAAATAAATCCTTCAGAATTTAAAAAAGGTGTTTGAGAAAATTCATCTAAAACATCATTTAAATCAATGTAGCCAAGATAATTGTGATTTTCTATTAGCGGTAAAATATTGGTGTCATTATCTGCAAATATTTTTAAAACGTCTAACAAAGCTTGATTGTTGTTTACATGAAAGAGTTCAAAAATATCTACAGATTCTTTCAATAATTCATCTTTGTTTTCAATCGTTAAAAGATCAGTTTGAGAAATACAACCCACATAATCTGTGTTGTCTAAAACAGGAATGTGTGTAATTGGATACATTTCGCAAAGCTTTAAAGCTTCTTTAACAGTGCTTTGTGTGGTTAACGGATAAAAGTCGTTTAATATGTATTCTGTAATGTTCATGCGTTACGAATATAAGACAAAAAAGGATATTAATTTTTGATGAAATGCCTACTTTTGTACTTTATTTTTTAAGTATGGCAAAGTTAAGTGTAAATGTAAATAAAATAGCAACGTTACGTAATTCTCGTGGCGG
>CAXICE010000046.1:0-10855 GCA_964022045.1 uncultured Polaribacter sp.
GTATTGTTACAAATGTAATCTATTTTTGATTTTTATTTCTACACAATTGTAATCATTTTTCACAACATTACATTTCTAAAAACTACTAAAAACACATAGGTATTGCAATATAAATATTTTTTATTGACAAAAATTAAACACTTAATTTACAGCATATTAAATACATTTATATAAATCATTAATTCACTATATGAGCGATATTTAAAAAAATACAATAGGCAAATACTCAATTATAAATTAGAATGTTTTACATTTGTAACACCTTAACAAATTTACAATGGTAAACGCAAGTGATTTTACAGCTAGACTAAAAAAAGTGATGGAGTATCATCATTTAACAGCCTCATTATTCGCAGATAAAATAGACGTACAACGATCAAGTATTTCTCACATTGTTTCCGGCAGAAACAAACCGAGTTTAGATTTCATATTAAAAGTGACCAACACTTTTAAAGATGTAGATATATATTGGCTATTAAACGGAAAAGGAAGTTTTCCAAAAAAAACAGCAGAAAAACAAATAGACCACACTCCTACTCTTCAATTTGAAGAAAAAGAAAACAAGACAAATCAAATTGGAAAAAAAATTCAACGGATTGTAGTTTTTTATTCAGACGGAACTTTTGATGAGTATCAAAAATAAAGCCCTTAGATAAACTAAAGGCCTTTTTATTTAAAACATCTTTTTAAAGCTAATTCAATAGTTGAGTCATTCCTGTTCTAATGATTCGTATGTGCTTATTTCTATTAACAACTTGGCTGTTTTTCTGAAAATTAACCATTTGTTGTAATAAATTTATAGCAGTTTTATCAAAATCAAACTTTCTAAACTGAATCCCTTTAGCAATTAAATCATCAACTAAATTCTGAATTGCTCTTGCATTATTACTTTTTGCAATTTTCTCAAAAGCCACTTTATATAATTCCTGAATTTGAGTATTTCCATTTAAAAACATTCCAGATAATACATTTTGAGCTATAAACTCCAATTCAGTTTCATCATTCTCCTCAATAAAAATACGTGTTAAAGGTGTTGCTATTATTTTTCGAACATCATTTGGTAAATCTTTTGAAATCTTTATGGCTTGCGCTTTATCAATATAATAAATAGCAACCAGAGTTTTACCTAAAACACTGTACGACTCATTTTTTAACGCCTCTTGAAATATTGGCATGTGCTCTGGGTTTGTCAATTTTCCTAAAGTTTCTATTGCTGCAGCTCTCACTAATGTTTTCTTATCTCCTATAGCAATCCTTTTAATTTTATCAATAACCTTTCTTTTAGAAGATTTATCAAACAAATCAATATTCTCAATGGCTAAAATTCTTATTTTATAAAACGAATCATTTAACGCATTAGAGACAGCTTCAAAAACATCTTTATCGCTTTGCAGTGCTTTTAACGCTAAAATAGCCTCTCTTTTATGTGCGTAATTTGCTGAATATTTTAATTGACTTATATATTGTTTTGTTGTTTTTGGCTCCGTAAAATCCGCTAATAAAACGCCATCTGCATTGACAAGGATATTTTCTGGTGTTTTAGAATAAGAGAATGTAAAAGAAGCGTCTCTACTTTTTACAAAAACATTTTTACGGTTTACTTTTCCGTTTTCTATAATATCAATGGCTAACGGAAATTGAAATTCTCCTTCTGTTTGATAAATATTTATGGTAACTTTTTTCTCAATTGTGTTATAATCATATGAAACCTGAATTTTAGGATGTCCGTTAGAAAAATACCATTGATTAAAAAACCAGTTTAAATCTTTTCCTGTTACTTTTTCAAAAGCCAGTCGTAATTGATGTACTTCAGCACTTTTGTATTTATTCTCTGTTAAATATAAATTTAAACTAGCATAAAAAGCTTCATCACCAACATAGTTTTTTAGCATGTGTAAGATTGCTCCGCCTTTATTATAGCTAACAGCATCAAACATATCTTCCTTGTCATTGTAAGAAAATCGCACTAAATGTTTATCAAAATTTTGTCCGTTTTTATATGCTTCTACACTTTCAAACAAATGCGCATTTGCATCGTCTTTTCCGTATTTATGTTCTCTCCATAAATACTCACTATAATTAGCAAAAGATTCGTTTAGTGTTAAATTACTCCAACTTTCAGCAGTAACTAAATTACCAAACCAATGATGAAACAATTCGTGAGCAATTGTATTCTCTTGAATGTTTTCATCAATCAATTGACCAGGCATTTGGTTTGCATTTTCTCCATGAATAACAGCGGTTGTGTTTTCCATTGCACCACTTACATAATCTCTACCAACAAACTGACTGTATTTATTCCAAGGATATTCTATTCCAGTAATTTTAGAGAAAAACGTCATCATTTCTGGTGTTAAGCCAAAAATATCTTTTGCAAAAGGTGCATATTTTTTCTCAACATAATATTCTAAAGGAATGTTCTTATAAGTGTCTTTTATGATTTCAAACTCGCCAACTCCTAAAAAGAATAAATATGGCGCGTGTTTTTGTTTGAAATTCCAGTAATCTGTTCTAGTTCCGTTTGTATTATTGGTTTGTTTTTCAAGTTTTCCGTTTGACAATGTTTTAAATCGATTAGGAACAGTAATAGAAAGCTCTTGAGAAGTTTTCTGATTTGGACTATCAATTGTTGGAAACCAACAGCTACTTGCCTCTGTTTCTCCTTGCGTCCAAACTTGTGTTGGTTTATTTTTATCCAAACCATCAGCATTTACAAAGTATAAACCTTTTGCTTGTTTTATTGCCGAACTTCCTTTTTGTTTTACTTTTTCTGGTCTTGCAGTGTATTTTATATGCAATATAAAAGATTCTTCTTTTGTATATTCTCTTGGTAATTCTACAATTAATTTTTCTCCATCGTAATTATAACCAACTGTTTTATTATTTAACTGAATGCTATGAATTAGCATCGCTTTTGCATCTAAAGTAACTTTATTTGTTGCGTAGAAATAAGGTTTTAATGTTACCCAAGCTTCACCATTTAATTCTTTTTTCTCAAAATTTAAAGAAACATCTAATTTTGTGTGTTGTAATGCATGCAATTTATCTTTCTCTTTTCTATAAATAGATTGCGCAAATACTTCTGAACAAACAAGCGAAACAAAAAATAAACAAATTATAAAGGTGAACTTTTGAAACTTCATAAGTAATGATTGATATTAAGATTTCAAAAATACGGAAATTAAGATGTTTCGTTGTTAATGGCTAGTTAAAAAGAAAAAGCTCAAAATCTAATATAGATTTTGAGCTTTTAATTATTGTTTTATTAAATGATTACTTCATCAAAAGTTTAAACTGTTCTAAGTTTACTCCACTTCCATCAAACTTTACATCTCCCATCATTTTTACAATCTTAGCAGGATTCATTCCGTCTCCTAAAATTCTTGCAATTCCAACACCTTTGTCAGAAGCGTAACCAAACATAATTACTTCGTTAATTGCATCTTCTTTACCAGAATAGTACATACTAACTTTCATACCTTTTTGGTTGAAACGCATAATGCTTTTATAAGTTTTTCCGCTTAAAATTTTTACTAACTGAGCTTTTTCTGCTTCAATTTCAGTTGCATTATCTTTAAATGGCAGTGCAACAACATTTACTTTTTTAATACTATTTAATGTTGCTTGTGATTCAGCAGAAACTGCATCTGTTTTTATTTGAAAAATGCTTGCTGGTACATCAAAAGTGATGAATCCAGATTTTTCTTGACTTTTAACTAAGTAGCTTTGTAAAGAATCTTCTTTACATGAAGTAAATGAAAATATTAATATAAAAGCTACTACTAAGGTTGTTATTTTTTTCATTGATTTTGTTTTAATTAAATTATTTTTCAAGCATTTTTTTAATCGCAATTATTATTAAGATCTCTTTCCTTCATTTGCAAATTGATTTGCAATCTTAGATAGTTTATTAATATCTATCATTCCTGTTAAAGAAACAACTACAGATTCTGCTTGTCCGTTAGAAATTTGACTAACACCATTTACAAACATTAACACTTCACTAACGTAATCTTTTTTACTTCCTGTTTTTACATAAATTTTAACTCTAGCATCTTTGTCTTTAATTCTCATCAACTCTGTTAATTTTGATTTTTTAACAGCAGATTTAACCATAGATTCCATTGTTTTTCCAACTTTAGGATCATCTGTTTTAAAAACTTTCAACTCATTTAATTTCTGTATCATTTTAAAAACTTCAACAGCTTCATTATCTCCGCCTAAATCTCCACCGAATTTTTGTAATAATTGAAATGCATCTTTATTTACGATAAAAGATGACACATCATCCATGTTTTCTAATTTATCGAACATTGATTGTCCAAAACTTATTGCTGGTGCTATTACTAAGGCTATTAATACGATTATTTTTTTCATGATTTCTTATTATTTACTTGGTTTACTTTATATTTTAATTTTACTTGGTTTTAAACATTTTATTTACAGTATCTTCATATGTATACAAACTTGCTACCGCTTCGTTTCCTTTATTTAGGTTAGAAGACAATAATTTTAATGTACTTAAAACTTCTGCGTACTGTGCTTTTACTTTTTGTTCTTGCACATAATTATTACCTACATATACGCTGAACAATAATGCAATTGAAGCGGCAACTGACATCCATTTCCAATTCTTCTTTTTTGTGTTTAATTGGATAGGTTTAACAGATTTTTCTGCTTTGCTAATTGCAAAATAACTAAACATAGACTCATACTCTTGTAAATGCGGAGCAACATTACCTGATAAAAAATAGTTTTTTAACGTTGCTTCTTCTTGCAAAGTAGTTTCTGCATTTTGATATCTCTCTAACAATTGTTCAATCTTAGATAATTCCATAATTGTGTTGTTTTATTAGTTCTTCTCTTATTGTTTTTCTAGCTCTTGATAACGCTACTCTAACAGCTGTTGGTTTTAAGTCTAACATTTTTCCGATCTCTTCAAAATCGTACTCTTCAACGTCTCTTAATTGAATAACCAATTTTTGTTTTTCTGGTAACATTTCAATAAGCCTATGTACTTGGCTAACACTATCTTGATACTCCATCTTCTTATCTAAAGAAGTATCTTTTTCCTTATAATTACTATGAACCAATGTTAAGTTTGATGCTTGCTTAGATTTTAATCTATCAAAACAATAATTTTTTGTCATTGTCATCGCAAATGCCTCAATATTTTTATATTCAGCTATTTTTTCTTTGTTTTTCCATAATTTAAAATACAATTCTTGCGTTGCGTCTTCTGCTTCTTCAGAAGAAACCAAAAGCCTCTTCGCTAAACGGAACACCTTGTCTTTAAAAGGTAAAACAGAATTTAAAAAATCTGATTGATTCATTAGTTTGGTATTAATATCTGTAAAAACGTTATTTATATTTGCTTCTACACCTTTATGACGACGCACAATTAATTTTGTTACATCAATTTTTTAAATGTACTATATTTCTATAAATTGCGTTCCATAAATAACACTTTTTATAAACATCCTTTTTCATGAAAAACCCCTTTAAAATTCTACTCCTTCTATTCGTTTCAATTGTATTATATAATTGTACAAAAGAAGATGAAATTCCTGTGGATGTAGAAATTAATGATTTTGTTTGGAAAGCGATGAATGCTTATTATTTATATCAAGATCAAATTCCTGATTTAGCAGACAGAAGATTTAACAATCAACCTGAATTAAATAATTACCTAAGAGAGTTTACTACGCCAAATGATTTATTTTTAAATCTTTTACATGATAGACCTAACTCAGATAATAAATCTGTTTTAATAAACGATTTCAACTTAATACAACAACCTGCTTTAAGAGTTTCAACTACACATGGAGTTGAATATGGAATTATAGCTGAGCCCGGAAGCGCCGATAATGTTTTAGGCTATGTTCAATACATCTTACCAAATTCTGACGCATCAACTAAAGATATAAAAAGAGGTGATTTCTTTTTTGGTGTTGATAGTATTCAACTCACAAGAAATAATTATCAAGATTTATTATTAAACTCAACTGCAGATACACTCAAATTAAATATGGCAATTTTTGACGGTATTACAGTTGAGGAAGATTCAATAAGAACCCCACTAGATACTATTGCTCGTGAAATTAAGTTAGTTCAAAAAGGATATATTCATCCACCAGTTTTTATGGCAAAAAACATTGTAAATGGAACCAACAATATTGGTTATCTATTATACAATAATCATTTT
Source organism: uncultured Polaribacter sp. (assembly GCA_964022045.1). Lineage (GTDB taxonomy): Bacteria > Bacteroidota > Bacteroidia > Flavobacteriales > Flavobacteriaceae > Polaribacter. The sequence continues at coordinate 6,206 of CAXICE010000046.1, forward strand.
TCAACTAATTATATTAATGATTTAAATAATACTTTTTTACAGTTTAAAAATCAAAGTGTTAATCAATTAATTTTAGATTTTCGTTATAACATTGGTGGCGGAAGTTTTATAAAAAACATGAGTCAAATTGCGAGTATGATTACGGGTCAATTTACCAATGAAACTTTTGCTAAAAAACGTTGGAATACAAAAGCTCAAACTTGGTTTGAAGCAAATCAACCAGATTCGTTAATTACAAAATTTACCAATAGAATTTACAATTCAAACCCTGTAAATAGTTTAGGGTTAACCGATGTATATATCATTTTAAACGGAAGTTCTTCTGCAGTAGAATTATTGATTAACAGCTTAGAAAGTCATATTAATGTACACCTAATTAATAGCGGTATTACAAACGGAAACAATACTGCTTCTATGACACTATACAATTCTATTGATTATGATTCTATTGGCAACAACACCAATCACACAGTTGCAGTTCAGCCAATAGTAGCCGAATTATTAAATAGCAACGATACTACTTACGAAGATGGTTTTACACCAATATTAACAACCTGCACACAAGAAAGCATTTTAAATTTAGGAGTTTTAGGAGAAGTTTCTGATCCTTTATTAAATGAAGTTTTAAATATTATTAACGGTAATCTGCCATCACCACCATCAGTTTGCAATCCAAATAATTTTACTTTTTTATATAATTCTGTCAGCAATCAGCAAATTATTGATACAGGAATTTTATTTGAACAAGATTTACCAAATACAAATTAAGATTTTGCTCTTACCAATACATGAATTTTCCTTGCTTTAGATTTAAAATCTTCAGAGAATTCAGTTGGGTGTTTAGCATAAGGCGGGAATTGCTCAATCCAAATAGTGTCTTTATTAATAACTCTTAACAAGCCTGGTATTTTTACTTTATTACTACCACGTTGCATCGTAAAATCAATCCAAAAAGGAAATTTTGAAAAGTCTACATTGTAAGAAACAGACATCCCATATCCCATTTGAGAAAAGGAAGCCTTAGCATTGTTAGAGAAATTATATTCTACTTGCATTTCTTTGTCAACCCACTTCCCTTTTAAATTGACATCAATTGACTGACTATAACTACTATAGCTCATTAAACAAAAGACAATTAGAAGAAATTGGTTAATTTTATTTCTTTTTTTCATAATTAATTATAAATCATTTTCAAGTAGATCTGGTCTAAATTCATTCATTAAATTTTCATTTTTTGATTTGGCATGTTCAAAACCAGACTGCCACCATTTACGCATTAACTTTTCATCAAAAATAAGAGAATTAGTTGTTAAAACAGAAGGTGTATAATATAAATTTAACTTTACATCTTGCTGTTTTGCAGTTAATTTTCCGATGGTAATATTATGCCTTTCTACGTGTTCTAGCATAAAATCAAACGCATCAAACAGTAAAGAAAAAGGGTTTCTAGATTTCATTCTATTTATTTGAGTAACTTCAGTTTCTAAAATAATCGCATCAACTTCTTTTGCTCCTCGTAAAATAGCTTCCCTTATCGGAACCAAACAACCAAAACCACCATCTGCATACTGGCAACCATTTTTCTCTAATAAACTCATAAACGGAATGTAATTACAAGAAGCCCAAATCCAATCACAAAAATCATTATACGTACACTCTCGTAAGGTTTTATATTCTACTTTGTTAGCTGATAAATTAGAAACTGTTACTACTACTTCTGTATCATTTTTAATAATATTCAAAAACATCTCTTCAGTTACGTTTTTTTTAATCAACTTTCTAAGGTTCTTACTTTCTCCAAAAGTTTTTCTACCATTAATTAAATTCCAAAGTGTATTTAAATGGTTTATTGTAATGACATTTTCGCCATGCTTTTTTTTTATGATAAAAGGATTATTACTAAATATTGTATGCTGATTTACATTCGTATAAAGTTCTTTTAGAGCATTAATTTTACCTAGAGCTAAATGAGAAACCATTAAACTTCCTGTAGAAGTTCCTAAAAAAATATCATAATTGCGCTTTTTTTCATTCATTAAATATTGCGCAACTCCGCCTGCAAAAGCTCCTTTGCTTCCACCTCCAGAGATAACCAATGCCTTTTTATTATAACTCATTAAAACACAAAATATATAGTTGATAAAAAATTTGACGTCAATTTACAATTAAACAAAGCAATATTGTAAATTAGTCGTTCAAAAATATAAAAAAATGAAAAAAGTAATCTTTTTAATTTGTTTCGCTATTATCAGTATTTCTTGTAAACAAGAATATATAGTTAGAAGTTTTGAATCTGTAAACATTCAAAAGTATGAGATGGACAGCACAAGTATTAGAGCAATTGTTGCTGTAAATGCTAATGAATTACTTTTTGCAGGTTCTCGAGGAGATATTGGTTTAACAGAAGATGGCGGAAAAACATGGGATATTGAATATATAAAGTACCAAGATTCAATTGCACCACATTTTAGAAGTTTAACAAGAACTTCTTCGGCTGTTTTTGCATTGTCTATTGCAAATCCGGCGTTATTATATAAAATTACTTCAGGAGAGAAAAAAATAGTTTATAAAGAAGAACACGAAAAAGTGTTTTATGATGCTATGACTTTTTTAGATGATAAAACAGGAATCGCAATTGGAGATCCAATCGGTGGCTGTACTTCTATCATTATGACTTATGATGGTGGAGAAAATTGGAACAAAATTGATTGCGCAAATTTACCAGAAGTTAAAGAAGGAGAAGCTTCTTTTGCTGCTAGTAACACAAACATTGCCTATTATAAAAACACTATTTGGGTAGTAACTGGTGGAACTCGTGCTAGAGTTTTAAAATCTACTGACAAAGGAAAAACTTGGGAAATATTTAATACGCCAATGATACAAGGAAATGGTCCACAAGGAATTTACTCTGTTGATTTTCACAATGAAAATACAGGAATAATTATGGGAGGAGATTTCTCTAAAGCAAATGAAAACAAAGCCAATAAAGCCATTACTATTGATGGTGGAAAAACATGGACTTTAGTTGCAGATGGTGATGTTCCAAACTATAAAAGTTGTGTAAAATACATTCCTGGCACAAAAGGAAAAGAAGTTATTGCTGTTGGTAAAACAGGGGTTTCTTTTTCTAATGATGGCGGAAAAACATGGAGAGACATTAGTAAAGATGGTTATTATGCAATCGATTTTGTTGATAAAAATACCGCTTGGCTATCTGGTCATCAGAAAATAGGAAAACTCATCTTAAAATAAATTCTTCATTCTTATCAATGAACAAAGAAAAAATTCTAAACAGATTCATCAGTTATGTAAAAATTGATACAGAATCTGACCCAAACAATCCTGCATTTCCGAGTACAGAAAAACAATGGAATTTAGCGCGCATTTTAGCATCAGAATTAAAAGAAATTGGCTTGCAAGATGTTGAACTCGATAAAAATTGCTACATCATGGCAACCTTGCCAAGCAATATTGATTATCAGGTTCCTACAATTGGTTTTATTGCGCATATCGATACAAGTCCAGATTTTACGGGAGCAAATGTAAATCCGCAGATTCATAAAAATTATGACGGAAAAGACATCATTTTAAACGAAAAAGAAAACATTATACTTTCTCCAGATTATTTTGAAGATTTATTACAGTACAAAGGTCAATCCATTATTACTACAGACGGAACAACACTTTTAGGTGCAGATGATAAAGCCGGAGTTACAGAAATTGTTTCTGCAATGGAATATCTCATCAAGCATCCAGAAATTAAACACGGAAACATTAGAATTTGCTTTACGCCAGATGAAGAAGTTGGCAAAGGCGCACATTTATTTAATGTCGAAAAATTTGGTGCAGATTGGGCATATACAATGGACGGAAGTCAAATAGGAGAATTAGAATATGAAAATTTTAATGCGGCTGGAGCTATTGTAACTATTGAAGGTAAAATTGTGCATCCAGGTTATGCAAAAGGGAAAATGATTAATTCTATGTTAATTGCTAATGAGTTTATTGCTGCATTGCCACAAAATGAAATTCCACAAGAAACAACAGGTTACGAAGGTTTTTACCACTTACATGACATGCACGGAACGGTAGAAAAAACAACATTAGAATATATCATTCGAGATCACGATATGGATTTGTTCTTAAAACGAAAATCAGATTTTGAAAATGTTGCAAAAACCATCAATGAAAAATTAGGAAAAGAACTAGTTTCAATAGAAGTCAAAGATCAATATTATAATATGAAGGAAAAAGTAGTTCCTGTAATGCATATTGTTGATATTGCTGAAGAAGCAATGAAAGATATCGGAATTACACCTTTAATTAAAGCAATTAGAGGCGGAACTGATGGTTCTCAATTATCATTTAAAGGATTACCGTGTCCAAATATTTTTGCTGGCGGACATAATTTTCATGGTCGATATGAGTACGTTCCGTTAGAATCAATTATAAAAGCAACAGAAGTGATTGTAAAAATTGCTGAGAAAGTTGCTATTAAGGTTAAGTAACAGAATAAATTATTATGTTAGATTTTATACAAGCTTAGTTATTGTTTCTAAATATTTTTTACATTTACCAACTTAATTTTAGAATTCAAAAATGGAAAGCAACTCATTATTACGCTTAGCAGAAAAATACGGAAGTCCTTTG
>CAXICE010000047.1:0-10836 GCA_964022045.1 uncultured Polaribacter sp.
TTTAAAACTAACAACTCAAAATTAAAAAGATGAACGTACCAACAATGGCAGATATGATGGCTCAAGGGAAACAACCAGAAGTGTTGTTTTGGGTTGGCGCTGCTGGAAGTTTTGATGATAGAGCAAAAAAAATAACAAGAGCTTTTGTGAAAATATTACATCAAGCAAATGTAGATTTTGCCGTTTTAGGAACCGAAGAAAGTTCTACTGGTGATGCCGCTAAAAGAGCTGGAAACGAGTTTTTGTTTCAAATGCAAGCCGTTACAAATATTGAAGTATTAAATGCATATGAAGTAAAAACCATTGTTACTTGCGATCCGCATTCGTTTAATACGTTGAAAAATGAATATCCATCTTTAGGAGGAAAATATGAAGTTTTTCATCATACACAATTCATTAAAAAGTTAATTGCAGACGGAAGACTTTCTATTGACGATTCAGTTTTAAAAAATAAAAAAGTTACGTTTCACGATCCATGTTATCTAGGTCGTGCTAATGATGAATACGAATCTCCGAGAGAATTAATTAAGCGTTTGGGTGTTAATTTAACCGAAATGAAACGCAATAAATCTACAGCTTTATGTTGTGGGGCTGGTGGAGCGCAAATGTTTAAAGAGCCAGAAAAAGGAGATAAAGACATTAATGTTTTAAGAACAGAAGATGCGTTAGCAACAAAGCCAGAAATTATTGCAACAGGTTGCCCGTATTGTAATACGATGATGACAGATGGTGTAAAATTTAAAGAAAAAGAAGCAGAAGTTGCTGTGTTAGATATTGCAGAATTAATTGCGCAAGCAAATAACTTATAAATTGAAAAAGATGAAAAAAATATTTTTGCTAGTTGCTGGAGTTTTAGTGATTGCATCTTGTGGTGTTAAAAAAACTGCTCAAGTAGAAACAGAAGTTGTTGAAGTAGAAGAAGTTGTTGAAGAGAAAAAAGTACCGGTTTTAACGTATGAAGTTCAGATTGGCGCTTTTGATATTGAAAATTCAGCTTTAAAAGCTGTTCAAAATGTAAAAGTAATTTTTGAAGAAGCTTTGTATAAATATAGATTGGGTTCTTTTACCAATTATAGAAAAGCAAGAAAATACAGAAAATCATTATTGGCAAAATATCCAGATGCTTTTGTGCAAGCTTTGTTAGACGGAAAGCCAATTTCTATTGATGAAGCTTTAAAACAATAATATTGGATTATTTTAAAAACAATCTTGTTAATCAACTTCCAGATGTATCTGAATTAACCTTTAAGAGAATTCATAAAGATTATTTAAAGGTGTTAGTTCTGACGACTTTGACTGTGTTTTTCGTGTTGTTTTTAAGTGTTTTTTTACTAGAAACGTATGTAGAGAAAATATCAAATCTAGAATATGTAAATTACTTTTACCTTTTATTTTCTATTGTTTTTCTTATATTAATAACAGTATTTGTAATCGGTTTTTCTAGAAGAAAATATGTCTTAAGAGAAAAAGATGTTACGTATAAAAGTGGCGTTCTTATTGAAACAATTACAACGGTTCCGTATTCTAGAATTCAACATGTAGAAATAAATGAATCACCAATTTCAAGAATCTTTAAATTGGCATCATTAAATGTTTTTACAGCTGGAGATAGTAGCAATGATTTAGTTATAAAAGGAATAAAAAAAGAAGAAGCGTTGAAAATTAAGGAATTTATCAATCAACAAATAAATGCTTAACAATTCTTTATTTGCTGATTTTTCTAAACAATCTCCAAAAGGAATAATAGTAATTTATATAAAACTATTATACAAAGTATTAAAAGTTACTTGGTTTTTATTATTTCTATTTATTCAACGTTTTTCTAAATTTTCCGAACAAACTTTAATTTACATCTATATTGGTTTTGCGCTCTTGTTAATCTTCTTTTTAATTAGAGCTTATTTATTGTATAAAAATTTTCTTTTTAGAATTGATGAAAATCACTTTATCTTAAAAGAAGGAATCTTGAAAAAGAAAAACACATCTATTTCTTTTGATAGAATTCAGAATGTAAATTTTAAGCAAAATTTAATTCAGCAATTGATAAATGTTTACGAAGTAAGTATAGAAACTGCGGGTTCTAAAGATACAGAAATTGCAATTAAAGCGTTGACTTTTGAGAAAGCAGAAGTATTAAAAAAAGAGTTATCACAAGTAAAAAAAACAATAGAAGTTGTTGAGGATATAAAGCCAAAACCTCTTTTGAAAATTAATTTTAAAGAATTATTAAAAGTAAGTTTAACAGAAAATCATTTACAGAATTTACTAGTTTTTGTAGCGTTAGTTTTTGGAGTTTTACAACAATTAAATGATGTTTTTAAAGGATTAAATAGCGAAGATGTTTTAGATAATTATACAGATGTAAATCCAGCTGATATTTTTAATAGTTTAATTGTTTTTGCAATACTTTTTTTACTGCTAATAGTTATTGGAGTTTTGAGTTCTTTTGTTAGAATCTTACTTTTTCATTTTAATCTTACGTTGTTTATTAAAGAAGAATCGTTTGATATTACTCAAGGATTGTTGACTAAAAAATCAATCATTTTAAGTAAAGGAAAAGTGCAAAATATTATTGTTTCAACAAATCCAATAAAAAAGAAATTAGGAATTTCATTTGTTACTTTTAAGCAAGCTGTTAGTGGAAAAGTAAAACAACAAAATAAATTAATTAGAATTATTGGTTGTAAAACTGCTCAAATAAAAACTATTAAAGAGCTTTTGTATGCAAATAGTACTGCCGATAGCGATAAGTATGTTCCAAATAAATATTTTATTTTTAGAATGTATTTTAGAAGTAGTATTGGTTTACTTCTTGTAAATAGCATTATTTTATTTTTGATACAAGACACAACTTTATTGTGGACAAATTTGTTTTTTTTACCATTAACAATTCTTTTGATTCAATTAAAATACAAGAAAGCTTTTTATCAGTTCAACCAAGAATTATTATTGGTTGGTAATGGAAGAATTGAAACACATATTACATATTTGCCTTTTTTTAAAGTTCAGAATATAAAAATGAAGCAAACTATTTTTCAGAAAAGAAAAAATGTTGTCAATTTGGTGTTGCAAACTGCTTCAGGAAAAGTAAGAATTCCGTGTGTAGAAAAAGAAAGAGCCATAAAATTATACAATTATATTTTATATAAAGTAGAAAGTAATCAAGAATCATGGATGTAAAAAACTACATACAAGCCGCACGTTTAAGAACGTTGCCATTATCAGTTTCTGGAATTATTGTTGGAAGTTTTTTAGCAGCTTCTCAAGGTTTTTTTAACTGGATTATTAGTTTATTAGCCATATTTACTACAATCGGATTTCAAGTATTGTCAAATTTTGCAAATGATTATGGAGACGGAATTAAAGGAACTGATGACAACAGAACAGGTGAAAAAAGATTAGTTGCTTCTGGTGCGATTTCTCCAAAACAAATGAAATCTGCAATGATAATTACAACAATTATCACATTAATAATTGCTTTGTTACTGATTTATGTGGCATTCGGAAAAGACAATTTTGGATATTCTATTTTGTTTTTTTTCTTAGGAGTCGCGTCAATTTCTGCAGCAATAAAATACACGGTTGGTAATTCTGCTTATGGTTATAGCGGATTTGGTGATGTTTTTGTGTTTGTTTTCTTCGGATTATTAAGTGTTGTTGGTTCGTATTTTTTGTTTACCAAAGAAATTAATTTCACCATTTTTCTTCCTGCTTTTTCAATTGGGTTGTTAAGTACAGCAGTTTTGAATTTAAATAATATGCGTGATCGCGTTAACGATAAAAAAGCAAATAAAAATACGTTGGTGGTAAAAATTGGCGCTGAATTTGCAAAATATTACCATTATTATTTAATCATCTCTTCGTTTTTATTTGCGCTTTTATATGTAGTAATTAAATTCGAAAATCCTTTTCAATTTTTATTTGTCATCGCTTATTTACCATTAATTAAACACCTCTTTTTTGTAATAAAAAATAAAGATGAAGCCGCATTAGATAGTGAATTAAAAAAAGTAGCATTAAGTACTTTTCTTTTTGGCATTCTTTTTGGATTAGGTCAGGTTTTATAAATTAAACTAAATTAACATGAAAAAAATAATTCTATTTTTAAGCATAATTTTATTGACAACTTCTTGTAATGATAATCAAGAGAGTGCTGCTAAATTAGAAATGATGCAATATGATGCAGCAACTTCTAGAAAGTCTGTAATGTCTAGTCAGAAATTAAAGCAACCACCATCAAAGCAAAAAGAGTCAAGTTTTCAAAGAAAACTAATAAAGACAGGAAATATTTCTTTTGAAACAAAAGATTTAGATGCAACTAGGAGGGTAATTGTTGATTTGGTAAATCAAAAAAATGGTTATATTGCTAGTGATAATCAATATAAGTCTAATGATAGAGTTAGTGTAACAGTATCTGTCAGAATTCCTGCTGATAAGTTTGATTCAATTCTAGAAGAAATTGCAAAAGGTGTAGAAAAGTTTGAATCTAAGAATATTAGAATTTCTGATGTAACAGAGCAGTTTTTAGATATTGAGGCTCGTTTAAAAACGAAAAAAACATTAGAAAAAAAATATCTAGAAATATTAAAAAAAGCAAGAACGGTTAGAGAGATACTAGATGTGGAACGTGAATTAGGTAAGTTGAGATCAGATATAGAATCTACTGAAGGAAGATTAAAATATTTGCAAAATCAAGTTTCATTTTCTACATTAAGCATTACCTTTTTTAACCAAATTTCTGCGAGCGAAACTAGTTTTATAGGTAAAATATCTAAAGCGTTTAAAACAGGGTTTGAAAATGTAAAAGATTTCTTCTTATATATGATCAATATATGGCCATTTATTATTATTTTGTTCCTTCTATTTTTCTATCTAAGAAAAAGAAGATTGAGAACTAAGTAAATAAATGAAGGCAATAAAAGTAATTTTAGTGATTGTTACTTTATTGGTAGTCGTGTTTTTTTCAACAGGATTGATTGTAAAAGAAACAACTTACCAAGTTAAAGTAGAGATTGATAAACCTATTAAAAAAGTTTTTTCGGTTTTCAATAACCAAGAGTTAATCAAAGAATGGATGACAGATGTAAAGTCTGTAGTTCCAATTAACATTAAACCTGGAATTGTTGGAAGCGAGTATAAAATGATTGTAGAAAATCAAGGAGAAGAAATAGAAATGAAGGAAAAAGTGTTGGCTTTTATTCCAAATAAAAAAGTAACATTATTTTTTGATGCTGATGATATGCTAAAAACGGATGAGTATAATTTTAGTTTTTCTGAAGGGAAAACAACCATTGTAAAAGATGTGGTTTCTAAAAGTGATTCTTATTTGATGAGCTGTATGTTTCCTTATTTTAAAGGAATGTTTACAGAAATTGATCAAAAGTATTTAGAGGATTTTAAACAGTATGTAGAAAAACAATAATTATGTATGTAACTATATTAGTTGGTTAGAAACTAATGTTTTAGATTCTAAAAGAATTAGAGTCACGTTGTAAAATGAATAATATTTATTAACAAGTAGAATATCTTCTCGAGCGCAGTCGAGAGGTTTTTAAAAAGGTCTCAACTTCAATAGACCAACAACATATTTTGATTAAAGCAACTTACCATAAATACATTCTCAATTTTAAAAGACCAAGCGGAACATCTCGTGGAGTCTTAAAAACCAAAGAAACTTGGTTTATTGTTTTAAATAAAAATGGTAAACAAGGCATTGGAGAATGCGGAATTCTAAGAACTTTAAGTATTGATGATAGACCAGATTATGAAGAAAAACTAAAATGGTTTTGTGAAAACATTAATCAAGGGCTAGAGAAGTTGTTGCCACAAGCCGCTGGCTTGCCGAGTATTCAATTTGGATTGGAGCAAGCGTTTTTGTCGTTAGAAAGTAAAAATAAATTCGAACTATTCCCATCAAAATTCACGGAAGGTAAAGCCTCAATTCCAATTAATGGTTTGGTTTGGATGGGAACAAAAGAGTTTATGAAAAATCAAATTAAAGAAAAATTAGCTACAGGTTTTTCTTGTATTAAGATGAAAATTGGTGCGATTGATTTTGAAACAGAACTCGAATTATTAACATCAATCAGAAAAGAATTTTCATCCAAAGAAATTGAATTACGGGTTGATGCAAACGGTGCTTTTTTACCAAATAATGCTTTAGAAAAGTTAAAGCGATTGTCAGAATTAGAAATTCATTCTATTGAGCAGCCAATAAAACAAAACCAATTGGAAGAAATGGCTTTTTTATGTGATAAAACACCATTGCCAATTGCGTTAGATGAAGAGTTGATTGGTGTGTTTTCTGAATCAGATAAAGAAAGAATTATAGAAACAATTCGGCCGCAGTTTATCATTTTAAAACCAAGTTTAATTGGCGGATTTATGGGAAGCAATCAATGGATTGAAAAAGCAGAAAAAAATAATATTTCTTGGTGGATTACATCGGCTTTAGAAAGTAATATTGGTTTAAATGCGATTGCGCAATACACATTTACATTACAAAATAAAATGCCACAAGGTTTAGGAACTGGCGGTTTATATACAAATAATTTTGATTCTCCTTTAGAGATAGAAAAAGGAAGTTTACAATATGATAATTCTAAAAATTGGAATTTTAATTTAGTTTAAAAATGGATTTTATACAAAAAGGATTTATAGGGAAAAATGATACTTGGCGATATTTGTTAACCATAATTTTAGTATTTATTGGAATTCAGTTTGCAGGAATTCCGTTAATAATAGCAGCATTTTTTCAAGTTGATGGTGATTTAGATAAATTTCAAGAAGGCGCAAATACTGCTTTTATGGAAATAGGAATGAACTCTAGTTTATATCTATTTCTAATGATTTTTACCTTTATGATTGGTGTTTTAGTCTTGTTTTTATGTGTAAAATATATGCATAAAAAGAAGTTTGTGGCAATTGTTACATCTAGAGAAAAAATAGATTGGAATCGAGTTTTTTATGCCTTTATTTTATGGGGAGGTATTTCTGTAATTTCAATTTTTATAGGAATGTTTTTGTCTCCAGAAGATTATACTTGGAATTTTAAACCCATTCCGTTTTTTACATTGTTATTTGTTTCTTTTGTGTTTTTACCTTTTCAAACAAGTTTTGAAGAATTGGTTTTTAGAGGTTATTTAATGCAAGGTTTTGGAACGCTCGTAAGAAACAGATGGTTTCCATTAATTGCTACTTCAGTAATTTTTGGATTGATGCACGGAATGAATCCAGAAGTTGAAAAACTAGGATATATTTTAATGGTTTTTTATATCGGAACAGGTTTGTTGTACGGAATTACAACGTTGATGGATGAAGGAACCGAATTAGCGTTGGGTTTACACGCTTCTAATAATATTGTTGCGGCATTTTTGGTAACTACAGATTGGATGGTTTTTAGAACTGACGCCATGTATATTGATACTTCAGAGCCTTCGGCTGGCGCAGAAATGTATATTGGAGTTTTTGTAATGTATCCATTGTTATTGTTGATTTTTTCTAAAAAATACGGTTGGAAAAATTGGAAAAGTAAATTGTTTGGAAAAGTAGAAATCCCTGTAATTGATGAAAAATAATCTTTTTCATATTGATTTTAAACTCAACGGAAAACCTTTTTCTACATCGGATGAATTGATTCTTTCTTCTAAAGAATTGTCTAAATCTACACAACAGTTTTTTGTTGATTGGTTTGATGCTAATGATTTTATTAAAGTGCAAACTTCTGGATCTACAGGGAAACCGAAAGCAATAAAACTTAGAAAAGAGTTTATGGTAAATTCTGCTTTTGCTACAGGTTCTTTTTTCGATTTAAAAGAAAAAACTAATGCGTTGTTATGTATGTCAACTGATTTTATTGCAGGTAAAATGATGTTGGTTAGAGCACTTGTTTTAGGGTGGAATTTAGATGTTATTGAACCCGTTTCTAATCCGTTAGAAATTGCAAATGGGAATTATGATTTTTCTGCGATGGTTCCGATGCAATTGCAAAACTCGTTATCAGAAATAGATAGAATTAAAAAATTAATAGTTGGTGGCGGAATAGTTTCATCAGATCTGGAAAAGCAACTTCAAAACATTTCTACAGAAGTTTTTTCCACTTTTGGGATGACAGAAACCATTACGCATATTGCAGTGAGGAGGTTAAATCATGATGTCATTTCGAGCGGAGTCGAGAAATCTTTATACCAAACGTTACCAAACGTTTCAATATCAAAAGACGAAAGAAATTGCTTGGTAATTAACGCTCCAAAAATTTCAGAAAATACCATTTTAACTAATGATGTTGTAGAGATTAAATCAACAACTAAATTCAAATGGCTTGGACGATTTGATAATGTAATTAACTCTGGCGGAATTAAATTACATCCAGAAGAAATAGAAAATAAATTAGCTAAAATTATTTTGCAACGCTTTTTTGTTGCTGGAATTCATGATGAAAAACTAGGTGAAAAGCTGATTTTAATTATTGAAGGTGATAAAATCAATTTAGATTTAAGTAAAGTTGTAAGTCTTACAAAATTTGAAAAACCAAAAGCTATTTATTTTGTAGATGCGTTTATAGAAACAGACACAAAAAAAATCCAACGAAATAAAACGTTGGATATTCTTTTTAAATTGTAGTTAAAAAACTTCGTAAATCTTGATTTTCTGTTAAGTTTAATTTTTTCTTAATTCTATATCTTGCAGTTTGCACAGATCTTGGATCTACATTTAAAATCCGAGCAATTTCTTTAGTTTGTATATGAAGTTTTATAAACATACAATGCCTTAATTCAGTTTCGGTTAAGGTTGGGCATTTTGATAGTAATTGATCGTAAAAACCATTAAAAACAGCATCAAAATGAAGTTTTAATTGTTCCCATTCTTGATTGTTTTCAATGATAAAGTCTATTTGTTTAATAGTACTGTTTAAGGCTTTGTTGTTATCTGTTTTAATAAAGTTTAAATCTGCTTTTACCTCTTTAAGGTATTGTTTATAATGAAGTAATTGTGTTGAAAAAGAAACCATTTGTTTTTCATTTTCTATTAACTCAAAATTCAATTTTTGAATAGTGTTTTTGAGTTTTTCTTCATTATTTCTATTTTTAAAATAAATAATGAAACCTCCAATAATAGTAACGATTAGTAAGCCTCCAATAATTGTGAGGATAATTAGTGTATTTCTATATGAGTTTTTATAAATATCTAATTGAGTTGTGGTGTTTTTTAATATGAAATTATAATTTAAAGCATCAATTTTTGTTTCCAATGAAGATTTTGTTTCTATCTGTGTTTTAACAACTTCAGTTAAAACATCAGCATCCGTGTGACCAATTAACTCTAAGCTAAATATACAATCACTTGAACTTTTACTGTATTGATGAACCTGCACATTAATTCTGTTTACACCATTTTTTAGAATAGTTGTATCAAAAAATTTGATAAAAAAAGCCTTTTCTTCAGGTATGTTTATAACATGTAACGCTCTTGTGGATTTAATTATATGGCCGTCTGGCATATTATCTCTGTAGAGTTCTTTGCCGTTAATGTAGATTATTGCACCATCATCTCTCCTTAATTTAAACTCAAAACCTTTATATTTTGATATATCTTTAATTGTGATGTGCTTAGTGAAATATTTTATTAACTCTTTGTTATCTGCATCTTTACCATAGTTTAATTTGGTTACAATAGATTTATCACCATAACCTAATGGAGAGTAACCGGTTTTCCAGTTTTTATAATTTTTATTTTTATACCAATCATGGTCTAAATATCCTTTGTCAAAATAATTCCAATTATCTCCATTTTTAATTATTTTTTCTTGACTATTTGATTTGTTGTTAGTGAAAGCAAAAAGTAAAATGAATAAGATTCTTAATAGTGTTACTTTGTTTTTTTTCATAGTAAAATAAGATAATGTGCAAATGTAGTAGTTTTTGTTAAATAAAATAACCTGTGTAGTATATTAGTTGTATGTATATGTTTTAAGTGATAATATAATAACTTTACTTTTGAGCTATGCATTTTAATAGATGTTGGGAGGATTGTATTGAAATCGGGGGATAAATCAAAATAATCAACAAACTAATTTATTGAATGTAAAAAAGCCGTATATATTTATACGGCTTTTTATTTTTTTTGAATTTTAACGTTTTACATTTCCATAGAATGATATACATTTTGTACATCATCATCTTCTTCTAATTTTTCTAATAATTTTTCAACATCAGCTTGTTGTTCTTCAGAAAGTTTTGTGGTTGTAGTCGGAATTCTTTCAAAACCTGAAGAAATAATTTCGGCATTATTTTCTTCAAAGAAAGATTGGATTGCGCCAAATTGTTCAAAAGGAGCGTAAATAATAATTCCTTCTTCATCGTCAAAAACTTCTTCAACTTCAAAATCGATTAGCTCCAATTCTAAATCTTCCATATCCATTGTAATATCTTCTTTTTTAATAGTGAAATTACAAGTATGATCAAACATAAAAACTACCGAACCAGAAGTTCCTAAATTCCCATCACATTTATTAAAAGCCGCTCTAACATTAGCAACAGTTCTGTTATTATTGTCGGTTGCAGTTTCTAAGAGTACTGCAATTCCGTGTGGAGCATAACCTTCAAACAATACTTCTTTATAGTTTGCAGTGTCTTTATCTGTAGCTTTTTTTATAGCGCGCTCTACATTATCTTTTGGCATATTGGCAGCTTTTGCATTTTGCATAACTGCTCTTAAACGCGAGTTTGAATCTGGATTTGGACCACCTTCTTTAACTGCCATCACAATATCTTTACCAATTCTGGTAAATGTTTTTGCCATTGCAGACCAACGTTTCATTTTTCTTGCTTTCCTAAA
>CAXICE010000048.1:0-10805 GCA_964022045.1 uncultured Polaribacter sp.
TAGCATTGTTATCAGAAAAATGAATGTAACCCCAATTTTCTGGTAAATGCATATTGATGGCTTTTTGATTAGACCAAACCCAATTGTATTCACGTAAAAATTTTCCATCTTCTTTTTTTCTGCTGTATTTTCTGTCAATAATATCATGATCCCATTGCACTCTAGAAAAATTAATTCGCCATTGTTCACCATCTTTTGGTTTTGTTTTTGGAGAGTTTTTTAATTCAGCAAAAGCAGCTAACGGAATCGCCATTTCAACCGACCAAAACTCATCAATATCAGTAGAGTTATTTAAAGTTCCTTTGATAAAAACGGCAGATTTTAGGTTGTCTAAATTCCAGCTGTTTTTTGGTTTTCCACCAACATTATAAGGTTTGTTTAATACTAAATCCCAAACAGTATTTAAAGCATTTACTTCTATTTCGCCATAATTATGTGTGTCGTTAGACGGACTTATAAAAACCTCAAAATCATTATTGTAAAAAATTACCGCGTCGCGTTTTGTAATGTCTCCCCAAATATGTTTTTCATCTAATTTTGCATATACATACAAGTAATTTTCATTCCAAAGCATTTTTACTTTTGTAGTTTGATTTGGGATTTTTACGCCTTCAATATCAATGAATTCATCTGTGAAATTTGCACTCTCCCAATCTGATTCATTAGCTTTTCCATCAATAATGATAGCATTATCAGCTTTATAAACTACATATGTTTTTGGAGTTACAATATCATTTTTTATGTCGACACTGATTTTTTTATCAGTATTACAACCGATTAAAAAAATCAATGAAAAAAGGAGTAAAAAAGTGTTTTTCAAGTTCTTGTAAATTTGAGTGTTGCTAAGATAGTAAAATAGTGTTTTTCAAAAAGAATTCTTGAAAATCAATCGTAAAATATGTAACTTTACAACAAGAAAAAAAGCACTTATTTCTCATTTAAATAGCTACAATGGATAATCATTTTGAATTGAATGAAGTCACAAAAAAATTACCAAAACATTTACATAAATTTATTGTAAAACAACCTTACAATGAATATACAGCACAAAACCAAGCAGTTTGGCGTTATGTAATGCGTTTAAATGTAGATTATTTAAAACGAGTTGCGCACGAATCTTACATGCAAGGTTTAGAGAAAACTGGAATTTCTGTGGATGCAATTCCGCATATGGAAGGAATGAACAGAATTTTGAAAGAAATTGGTTGGGCTGCAGTTTCGGTTGATGGATTTATTCCGCCAAATGCTTTTATGGAATTTCAAGCGTATAATGTATTGGTAATTGCTTCGGATATGCGAACCATAAATCATATAGAATATACGCCAGCGCCAGATATTATTCATGAAGCAGCTGGTCATGCGCCGATAATTGCAAATCCAGAATATGCAGAATATTTAAGACGATTTGGAGAAATTGGTAGCAAAGCAATTTCGTCTTCAAAAGATTATGAAATGTATGAAGCTATCCGTTTATTATCAATTTTAAAAGAAAACCCAAGTAGTTCTGAAGAAGAAATTACAAAAGCACAAAATGCTGTTGAAGAATTGCAAAATAATATGGGCGAATTGTCAGAAATGGCACAAATTAGAAATTTACATTGGTGGACCGTTGAGTATGGTTTAATTGGTGAAATTGACAAGCCAAAAATTTACGGAGCAGGTTTATTGTCATCAATTGGAGAAAGCGCTTGGTGTTTAACTGATGAGGTTAAAAAGATTCCATATTCAATAGAAGCGGCAAATGTAAGTTTTGATATAACCAAACCACAGCCACAATTGTTTGTTACACCAAATTTTGCTGAATTAAGTTTTGTTTTAGAACAATTTGCCAACACAATGGCAATTAGAAAAGGTGGATTAAACGGCGTAAAAAAACTGATTGATTCTAATAATTTAGGAACGATAGAATTAAGTACTGGTATACAAGTTTCTGGAAATTTCACCAATGTAATTGAATTTGATAATAAGCCAATTTACATTCAAACTACTGGTAAAACTGCATTAGCAAATAGAGATAAGGAACTGATTGGTCATGGAACAGAATATCATGCAGAAGGATTTGGAAGCCCGATTGGAAAGTTAAAAGGAATTAATATTCCTATTGAAAATATGAGTCCGAGAGATTTAGAAGCTTATGGGATTTACGAAGGAAAACAAACTACATTAGAATTTATTGGCGGTGTAAAGGTTGTTGGAGAGGTAATCACTGGAACAAGAGATTTAAGAGGTAAAATTCAGTTAATTTCTTTTAAAGATTGTACAGTGTCATACAATGACACTATCTTATTTGACCCTTCTTGGGGAATTTACGATATGGCCGTTGGAGAAGAAATTATATCTGCATATTCAGGTCCGGCTTCTGCGCATTCATTTGAAGAAATGAATAAAGTTTCAGAAACTAAAACACATAAAATTAAGTATTCTGATACAGATAAAGAATTATATGCTTTGTATGAAAAAGTTAGGAGTTATAGAGAACAAAAGAACATTTCAGAAACTGATATAGAAAATATCAACAATAAATTAAAGTTGAAATTCTCGAAGGATTGGTTGTTGTTGCTAGAACTTTATGAGTTGTCAGTAAAGAATAATTTTTCTATTCAAAAAGAATTATTGAAGAGGCTAGAAGAACTGAAGTGTAATAAAAGTTACACAACACTTATTGAAAAGGGAATAACTTTGTGCAAAAATTAAGTTGAATTAATATAAAATAAAGTAGCATGGGTTTTTTTGACATGTTTAAGAGAAAAGATATGAGTAACGAGATTAAAGAGTATTTAAATAAAGGAGCCGTAGTTTTAGATGTTAGAACTAAAGGAGAATGGGATTCTGGACATTGCAAAGGAGCAAAACACATTGTTTTAAATTTAATTCCTTTACAAATTGATGAAATAAAATCATGGAATAAGCCAGTAATTGCAGTTTGTTTAAGTGGTGGAAGAAGCGGGCAAGCTGCTCAGTTTTTAAAAAGTAACGGAATTGATGTGATTAACGGTGGTCCTTGGCAAAATGTTGATCAACATCTTTAATAACCATCATTATTAAATCCACTTTTTCGATGTCTATTTAAACGTCTCATTATTTTTATGGTGGTTTCAATTTTTCTAATAACAGCTAAAATCCCACCTAATAATGCGCCAGTAAAAGCACCCATTGTTAATGGATCAAAATTATGGCCTGTTATTAAGTATTTTAAGAAAAAAACAATCATTCCAATTAAAATTGAAACTAAAAAAGTTTGTAGTTTAGATTTTGATAAATATGCATAAATCCCACAAAACATTCCTGTAATTATGGATGTAGCAGTAATTTTCGTCCAGAAAATTTCAAATAATTCTGTTACAGGAGGTAAAAAGAAGCTTGTTGTAAACAAGCCAATAAGACCTCCAAGAATAATCCCTATAAGTGTTTTTTGAATCATTTTTATAAATCAGGGTAATACTCGATAAATTTACTAAAAATTATTTTAATAATTTAAATTAATTTATGTTGCTGTGCTTTAATTACAGCTTCCATTTTATTATGAACTTGTAATTTTTTGTAGATGTTCTCAATATGTTTGCGAACGGTAGCGGGAGATATGATTAAATTTTCTGCAATGTCACTGTATTTTAAACCTTTACTTAAATGTTCTAGAATTTCTGTTTCTCTTTTACTTAATTTTATTTCTTCAGTTTTTGATTCTTTGTTTACAGTAGTGGATGGGTTTCTAAGTAGATTCAATGTTTTTAAAGCAATACTTGGAGACATTGGTGCACCACCTTCTAAAACCTCCAAAATGCATTTGTGTAGTTTTTCTGCTTCAATTTCTTTTAATAAATAACCATTTGCGCCAGCTTTAATTGCGTTAAAAATATAATCATCGTCGTCTAGTACAGTTAGCATGATTACTTTAATGTGTGGATATTTGTTTTTTACAATCGCCGTGGCTTTAATTCCATCCATTACTGGCATTTGAATGTCCATTAAAATTACATCTAAGTGATGGTTTTCTTCTAAAGATCCGATTAATTCAGCACCATTTTTTGAGGTGAATTTATGATTGATGTCATCAAAAAATGAAAGTTTTTCTTCGATGGCTTTTCCTAAAAAATAATTGTCTTCTGCAATGGCAATTTTTATACTCATAACAAGTTGATTTTATCAAATATAACTCTTAATAACCAAAATAGATATTAACAGTTATACGTATTTATGCTAAAAATAATTTCTGTTCCAATATTAATTTTTGTGTCAATTTTCACCTTTCCATCAATTTCACTCATGCGTTTTTCCATATTACTTAAGCCGTTTCCTAAAATGACAGAGTTGATGTCAAAACCTTTTCCGTTGTCTTTTACAGTAATTAAAATTTGATTATTTTTTTCTGAAAGATCAATTTTTATTTCTGATGCATCGGCATATTTTATGGCATTATTAATAGCTTCTTGTATTACTCTAAAAACATTTACGCCAATTAATGAAGTAAATTTTAAGTCGGCATTAATAGAGTTGTTTAAAACAAATTCAGTGTTTTCTGTTGCGGTTTTGGCTTTTTCTACGAACGATAAAATTCTGGCATGTAAATCTTCTACAGTAATTTCTGATTTATTCATTGCCCAAATGGTATCACGCAATTGAAAAATGGTGTCAGAAGTAAACGAGCTAATCGATGATAACTTGTCTTTTAATTTTTCATTTGCATCTTTGGTAACAAACTTTAAATTATCGATTGACGAAATAATAAATGTTAGTTGCGAGCCAATATTATCGTGTAAATCACGCGAAATTCGTAAGCGCTGCTCTTGTAATTTGTTTTGCGTTTTAATGGTAGAAAGTGCATCTTTTAAATCAATTTCTTTTTGTAATTGTTTCCTTTTAAATTGATTTCTTTTATAAAATCCAATAGATAAAATTGCTACTATTAGTAAAATTGCGGTGATAAGAATGGCATATAAATTTCTGTTTTTTATAGTTAGTTCACTTTCTAGTAATTGCTCTTTTTGAATAGCAATTTCTTTTTCCTTTTTTTCAGTTTCGTATTTAGCTTCAATTTCAAAAATTTGTTTAGTAATGTTTTCGTTTCTAATAATGTTATTTAAATCATCAAATTTTTTTTGATAAAATACTGTGCTGTCTGGTTGCTTTTGATATGCTTTTAACATTAGTAAAATTTTGTAAGCACTCAGTTCAAGATCTTTTGCGTTAAATTTTTTCGCCAAAGAAAGTGACTCAAACAGATATGGTTCTGCTGTTTTAAATTTTGCCGCTTCAAAGTATAAAACTCCTAAATTTCCAGTAACACTTGCTAAACCATAAGAATCATTTAGTTGTTTTCTGATTCTATAAGCTTTTTGATAATAAGATAAAGCAAGATCCATTTTTGCTTCTTCTTTATAAATATTACCGTAATTATTATAAATGATTGATAGATTTCTTATAAAATTATTTTCTTCTGAAATCTTCATCGCTTTATTATAATAGTCTTTAGACTCTTTAAATTGATTTAATTTCTGATACACATTGCCAATGTTTACATAAGATTCTGCTAGTTCATTTGGTCTGTTTGTTTTTTCTCTTTTAGATAAAATTGTCAAATGCATTTCTAAAGCTTTATCAAATTGATTTAAGTTTTGATAAATGTTAGCAATATTATTTTGTTGTGTTGTAACAAACCTTTTTAAGCCTAAAGATTCATATATTCTTAATGATTTATTATTATAAAATAACGCAGAATCTAGTGCAGAAGTTTGATGAAAAGAAATACCCATTTTTGAATACAATCCAGCTATACCAACTGAATCCCTCAACGTTTTTCTAATTTTTAAAGATTTATTATAGTAAGTTATTGCAGAATCGTATTGAGAAGTTCTGTAATGAATAATTCCAATATCATTATAAGATTGTCCAATTCCTATCTGATTGTTAGTTTTTAATGCTATTTGCAGGCCTTTTTTTGTATAATAAATAGAGGAATCTAAATTTACATTTCCATAATAAAACCCTAAATCTCCGAGCAATTTAATTTTTACAGAATCAGTAATTTTTCCATTTTTTAATTGCTTTTTTATAGCATTAATTTGTTTTTGCTGACCAAAAAAAGTTGTTGAAAATATAAGTGAAATAAAAACAAAAAAAACTTTTAACTTATTGTTATGCATTCTATTAATTCTTTAAGTGAGAAATCTAAAGTTACTATTTTTGTTTTTATTGATTTCAAATTCTGATATATTTCTTTTTCAGACTCTTCAACATTTACAACTTCGTTATTTTTTTGATTCAAAATTAACTGCTCTTCAACAATTTTATTTTGAATATTTTCTATGTGAATTAACGATGCTTTTTTATTTTTAGTGATTTCAAAATATTGATATACAATACATGAAATCACTAAAAAAACTAAACAAAGAAGTAGTGTAAAATTATCTTGAATCATGGGGAATTTTAAATTTTTATAGTATTTATTCTAAGTAAAATCCGGTGCTTTTTCCGTTATAAGTTATGTTTAACATTCCTGCTAAATACAAATCTCTAGATTTTATAAATTTCTTTTTGTAATTGATAGAAAATGCAATGGTTGTAGATTTTGTAGTAGATTTTAAAGACCAAAAATTATACTCTTTTTGTCTAGAAAATGCCGTAACTTTATATGTGTCTGTATAAGTTTTTCCACCAAATGAGTATGAGATTTTTACTCTACTTCCTTTAGACATTCGGTCATTATCTAATACAGAAACCGAAACGTCACCATTTAAAGAATTTACTTTTTTATTAAGATTTACGTAATTAAAAATGAAGTTTTTATTTTTAAAAACAGGTATGTTTGAATTGGTATTTGTAACTGTACTATTATTTTTAGTCGTTTTTGTGTACTTAACAATTGGTACAACTTTTACATTGGCAAAATTGCCTTTTCTGTTAATGTAATTTTTGTCAAAATCTACACTTCCTGTTATTTTTCCATTAGTAAAAATAATTTCTCTAAAAGAAAAGTTATTTGTAGAATTGCCGAATTTATAGTGCTTTTTAATCCAGTTGTCTCTATTGTCATACTCATAAGAATAACTGCTGTTAGAAGCTGGCTTACCTTTATAAACAGAACTGACTAGATGATTATTCTTATCATACTTATATGCAACATCGCTGTTGCTATATTTAGATTTTGATACAAAACGGTTTTTTAAATCTCTTTTGTAATATGTTGTATAAGTTCCAATAACGTTACCCGTTTTTGTGTTATAAGTTTTACGAACCTTTGTTTTGTTTTTTCCATTGTATCTGTAATTTTCTCTAGCGCTTAATTTACCCTTAGTGTCAAAATTTTCAACTCTTATTAACCGATCTTTTTTGTCATAATAATAATTGTAAACATATTTACTTCCATTGTCATAAATAGCTTCTTTTTTGGTTAAGTTTCCATTATTATCATATGTAAATTTGTTATAACTAGAATAGCTGCTTTTTTTTGCACTGATATCTTGTGTGCTAGTCATTCTTCCATTGTTGTCATAATTGTACATAGTTTCTGTGGTAGAGGTTGCGCCACTATAAGTACTGCTGTATTGATAGTATTTTTCAGTTAAATTACCATCTTCGTTGTAATTATTAATGGTGACTCCAACTTTTACGAAACCGCCACTTCTTTCGCTATAAGAGTAATTATGTTCGATAGTTTTAGCGACTTTCTTGTTTAAGTTTTGAGATTTTAAATTGTATAGGTTTGATTGTGCATTACTAGTATTTGTTATGACTAAAATTCCGATACAAAAGAAGATTAATTTTTTCATGATAGTTAGTTTTTAGGTATTGATTTAATGCTGATATCTTGTTTTAAAGGTGATGGCTAGATTTTACTAGATATTACTAGCCATCATTTACCCTAAAAACAATTGTTGTAAACTTTTGGTAAATTGCTAAACCCTATTTTTTACATCTCAAAATTGAGAAAAATCAAGACAAAAAAAAATACGGCATCTGCCGTATTTTTCACTAATTCAATTCGGGGAACTATAACAAAGTAATCAACTTTTTAGCTTCTTCTAATTTATCATCCGGAATTAAAATTCTAAACTCATCATTAGTTGGGCCTTTTCTTGTAAGCCATTGTACATCAAATTCTAGCAATTTTATATCGTTTTTTTCTTCAATAATTTTCATGCTTTTAACACGTTTATTTTTGTTTTGTAATTCTACAATATGATTATTAATAAACAAGTTGTTAAATGTAATTTTTACTTCAGGGTTTTTTACTCCTTTTTTTAAATGTTTGTAGCTGAATTTCATTCGTAAAAACGGAATTAAAACTGCCAACGGAATTGCAAAAACTAAAGCGGTGAAAAAACTAGTTTGTCTTAAAAGCATTAACGCAATTGTAGATAAAATTACAATACCAATTCCAAAATAAATACTATCTTCTTTTTTGTTTCCTTTTTCAATTGTAACAAATTCGTCCCACTGTTTGGTTGTGTATTTCCAATGCGATAGTACTTCAGAATGTTGGTTTTTTGTTTCCACAGTTATTCTTTTTTATCATCAAAAGCAATTACTTTTAAAGTATTAAATGTATTGTCACAAACATGAAAATCTACAGGCTGTTTGTTAAAAACAGAATCAGAAATTGTTTTGGTAAACAGTTTAAAAACGGTTTCGTACATTTTGCTTTCTGCTGCTTCTTTTGTGGTTACCATTCTAAAAACAAAAATATCTTTTTCATCATCTTTTGTTAATTGAATTGATTTTTCGCCACCATCAGCAAATTTAGATTTCACTAAATAATCACCCAATTTTTCGGCATCAGCTTTATCAACTTTGCTTGTATAGTAAACTTCTGTGCCATTATAATCTAACTTTTTACCATAACCAGAGCAGCCAATTAAAATTGAAAGACTGATAAATAAAACGAAATATTTTGTAATGTTTTTCATAATTAAAAGAATTAAATCTTAAATGAGTAAATAGTGTTTTTATTTGCTTTGTAATATAAAATTCTTTCTACTGCATCAATTTTATATTCTGGTTTTTTATCTTTTAATAAAATTTCTTTTTCTTTCTTTCCATCGTCCTTATTTAATTTTACCAAACCAACACCAGAACTTAATTTTGTTAAAATAAATTTATCATTTGGTGTGGCAGCAGATGCTTTAAAGCGCTTGCTCATTGCACTAAAAGAAGCGCTTCCTAATTGAGAAAAACCTTTTGCGTATGTGTTCATTCGAGAACCATGATTATTATATCGTCCAAAACTAGTTCTATTGGTACCAGCACTATACGCTGCGCTACTTGCTAACGCTACAGAAGAAATTGCAATTGCGCCAGATACTATTTTCATAAAGGTGCTTTTTGTTGGCGATTTATAATGTTGATGATAAATTTCTTTTCCACCAGAATCTAATAACATTAAATTTTGACTTGAGCTTAGTAAAATATTATCTCCACGTATTTCTATCGAAGTTGGCATTTCTTTCTCTTTAAATTTTGGTTTAGAAATGATTTCAAAAGTTCCTGCATTACCATCAATACTATATAAACCATCGCTACAGCTTAATAAGTATCTATTTTTATCTTGATCAAATGTAGAAGCAACTGTTTTAGATTTTTTATACTTTAATTTTTTACCAAAAATAGATTTACCAGTATTTTCATCAACAATATCTGCGTCAGAAGAAGTGATGTATAAAATTCCTTTTTCTGTTTTTGCTAGTGTACTAATACTTGGTCCAGTTTTTAATGGTTTTTTCCATAACGGAGTTCCATTGTATTTAACCATGTTTATTCCACCAGAAGCTACGCCAAAAATAATTCCGTCTTTATCAGTATAAAAATGACTAACAAGTCCTTTTGTTTTTGGAGCTTTTGCCCATAAGTCGTTCCCAGAATTATTGTCTAAAAAATAAATTTTAGATTGAGGATTTTTTCCGCTAGTATCTGTTAAAAGTGCAATTCCTTGTGGTAAATAATCTGTTTGACGAACTTTTCCTTTTAATTTATTTCCTTCTTTCCAAGCAAGATTCCCATTCGTATCTACTTTATAGACTGTTGTGTTTTTACCGTTAGAATTTCCTTGATATGCATAAATACCATCCTTTCTTGCGGTGATAGAATTTGCGTTTTTTACTTTTGCTGTCCATAAAGTATTTCCAGAGGCTAAATCGATGGCATCGATTCCTTTTTTACGTGGAATGATTAATTTTCCATCAATAATATCTGAAACTCCAGTTACATTATTACTTCCTTTTTGTGTGATTGTATATTCTTCATTCCCTGTTTTTAAATCGAAAACAGCAATAGAATACTCTACACCAATTTTGCCTTTTCTTTTTCGCAAACCGCTTACAACTAATTTGTTTTCAGGTAAAATAATATCTCTACTATTTATTAAAGAAAATCCATTTCCTTTAGAATCGAAAAGCGTTTTTCCAGAAACTAAATCTAATACAAAAGTAATGCCGTTCATTCCGTTTGCGATAAACATAGCATAAGGCGTACCTGGTTGAAAATGAAAATTTTCTTCTTTGATGTTTTTTCGTTTGTCAAACAAAAATGCGGGTTGAGATTCGTTGGGTTTTATTCCATAAATGCCTTTTGAGGTAGAAACAATTAAAGTTCCAGGGTCAGAAACTTTCATCCATTTAATAGTACCTAATTGGTATTTGTTTTCTGGTGTGTCTACGGTTTGACTAAATAAAGTTTGTAAACTTATAAAGAATGTTAGTAGTATTAATTGTGGTAGTTGATTTTTTGATTTCATGATTTCAGAGTTTTTGTAATACTCCAAAATTCTTAAAATAAGTAAGTTAAGGCAATACGTATAATTTCGTATTTATTTT
>CAXICE010000049.1:0-10659 GCA_964022045.1 uncultured Polaribacter sp.
ACGAATAGGTAAAGTTATTTATGGTGCCTCTGATAAAAAAAGAGGCTATAAAAGTAGTAGAAAGTGAAGTTAAAAAATGATTTATATACCGTGTTGTAAAATCGTTTTAATGTTTTACAACTGGTTATATGGAGAACAAAGTTCTCGTTTATAAATCCCTATTTCCGGATAACAGGAACTTTTGTTCTTGTTTAGGGTTCTTAGATAAAGATAGTAAAATTGTGTCTAATGGACTTTGAATATCTAGTAAATCTTTTTTTACAACATGTGTATAGATCATCGTTGTTTCTGGTTTTGCATGACCTAATAATTCTTGAATATGACGTAGTCCAATTCCGTTTTCTAGTAAATGTGTTGCGTAACTATGACGTAAAGTATGTGGTGTAACTTTTTTTGAAATACCTGCCAAACGAGAAGACTTAGATAAAAATTTTCGAATACTACTCGCAGAATAAGGCTTTTGATTTATGCCTTCCACAAAATATTTTTTTGGTTGATAGGTTAAAAAATAGTTTTGAAGTAAGGGCAAAAAACTATTTGCCAAAACAATGTATCTATCTTTTCTTCCTTTCCCACTATTTATAAAAATTTGTTTTCTGTCAATGTCAATATGCTTTAGCTCTAAAGAAATCAGTTCGCTTATTCGTAATCCTGCCGAATAAATTAATGCAATAATAGCCCTGTGTTTTAAATTCCGTGTAACTTTAATAATCTCTAAAATTTCTTCTTGAGATAAAACGGTTGGTAATTTTCTAGACTTTCTAGGGCGCTCTAATTGTACATCATTAATTTTTGTATCTGGATAAAAAAGTACAAAGAGTTTTAAAGCACTAATAAATTGACGTTGCGAACTAATAGAGTAGTTTCTTTCTAAAAAAACAATTTCAATAAATTCCTCAACATGCCTATTTGTTAAGTCTTCTAAGGCTATTTTTGAATGAAAGTTTATAAAGTCAGCAACAAAAAAAGTATAGGTGTTTAACGTGCTTTCACTGTATCTTTTTCCTTTTAGATAAAGATAAAAATTATTTAAAAGAACTCTTTGACTTTTGGTTAATTCTCTTTTAAAAGTTTCTTTTTTAGATATTTTACTAGAATCAACTTTTGTAATTCCTTTAAATAATTTTTCAATTTTTTCTATATTCTCATTACTCTTTTTTATATACCAGCATTTTAATGTAGTACTCCAAAAAGCACCATTTACAGATTTAATCGAATTAATTAATTTCTGATGATACTTAAATTTAATAAGTAGTTGTAGTGTTTTTCTATGAACTTTTTGTTCAAGATAAATTGTAGGTAATTTTTCCATTTCTTTAGCAATTACCCAAATTTAAGAAATATTTTTTTACCAACTCGCTGATGGTGAAAATAATAAGTCGGTTGGATTGTCAATATCGTATAAATATTGATAGCCTCTCGATTCTTTTTTGCAAAAGGGTTCTATAAGATTAATCATATTTCTAAATCCTTCGAGAGTTAAAATGCAGAAAAAAGTTTGGTTATCTTTTGTTAGAATTCCTTCGTCAGATTTAAACAAACCAAAAATTAAATTGCAGTTTCTAGGTGCAATAAAATCAACTTGAGAAAGATCTAATTTTTGCTTTTTATCAATGATTGTTTCTGTAATTAAATCTCTAAATTTAATCGCTTCTTCTTTGTCAAAGTTGTATAATCTAACAACATTTTCGTTAAGGCCGTTTACGTTTTCAATAAAATCTACTTCCATAAAACTTCTTAATGTGCTTCTAGCCAATTATCGCCCAAATCAATTTCAACATCTAACGGAACTGTCATTTTAAAAGCATTTTCCATTTCTTGTTTTATAATTGGTTTTATAATTTCTAACTCGTCTTTATGTGTATCAAAAACCAACTCATCATGTACTTGCAATAACATTTTCGATTTAAAATTTTCTTTTTCAAATCGATTATGAATGTTAATCATTGCTAGTTTTATAATATCTGCAGCAGAACCCTGAATTGGTGCATTTACAGCATTTCTTTCAGCTCCAGATCTAACCATTGCATTTTGAGAATTGATGTCTTTTAAATACCTACGTCTTTTTAAAACCGTTTCTACATAACCATGTTCACGAGCAAAATCTATTTGCGATGTCATGTATGCTTTTAATTTTGGATAGGTTTCGTAATATGTGTCAATTAATTCTTTTGCTTCGCCTCTTGATAAATCGGTTTGATTGCTTAATCCGAAAGCAGAAACACCATAAATAATTCCGAAATTCACCGTTTTTGCATTACTTCTTTGTTCACGAGTAACTTCATCAATCGGAACATTAAATACTTTTGCTGCTGTAGAAGCATGAATATCTTCGCCGTTTTTAAAGGCTTCAATCATGGTTTCTTCTTCACTTAACGCAGCGATAATTCGCAATTCTATTTGAGAATAATCCGCCGCTAATAATACATGATTTTCATCACGCGGAATAAACGCTTTTCTTACTTCGCGTCCGCGTTCTGTTCTAATCGGAATGTTCTGTAAATTAGGATTATTAGAACTTAATCGTCCAGTTGCAGCAACCGCTTGTGCATAAACGGTGTGAATTCTGTTTGTCTTCGGATTTATCTCGTTTGGCAACGCATCAACATAGGTGCTTTGTAATTTTTTATACTGACGATATTCTTGAATATCTCTAATAATTTGATGGTCTTTTGCTAAAAATGATAAAATATCTTCGCTGGTTTTATATTGACCTGTTTTTGTCTTTTTTGGTTTGTCAACCAGTTTCATATTTTCAAACAACACAATTCCTAATTGCTTTGGCGATGCAATATTAAATTCTTCGCCAGCTTGTTCGTAAATACCTTTTTCAAGACGAGCAATATCATCTGTTAATGCAACAGAAAGTTCTTTTAAGAAATCGGTATTTAAGTTGATTCCTTCAATTTCCATCGCCGATAAAACCGAAACTAATGGTAATTCAACTTCATTAAATAGTTTGGTTAAATTTCCTTCGGATAATTCTTTGGTAAAATGTTCTTTTAATTGCAATGTAATATCTGCATCTTCAACCGCATATTCGGTTTGTTCTGCAATCGGAACCACACGCATAGAAAGCTGATTTTTTCCTTTTTTACCAATTAATTCTGTAATAGAAACGGGTTGGTAATTCAAATAGGTTTCTGCCAAAATATCCATGTTATGACGCATATCCGGATTGATTAAATAATGCGCAATCATAGTATCAAATAATTGTCCTTTTACAGGCATTTCGTAATTTGATAATACTTTAATATCGTATTTTAAATTGTGACCAATCTTTTCAATTTCCGATTCAAAAAACGGACGAAACTCTTCTAAAATTGCTTTTGTTTCTTCTTGATTTTCTGGAAACGAAACATAATATCCTTTGCCAATTTCAAATGAAAATGCAATTCCGATAAGCTCAACTTCCAACGCTTTTAAACCTGTAGTTTCTGTGTCAAAACAAACAGATGTTTGTTGCATTAATTTTTTCAACAACATCTTTCGTGATAAAGGCGAATCTATATGTTGATAAAAATGATTGGTGTTTTTTATCGTTTTAAAGCCAGAAGCAACTTCATCTTCAGAAACACTTCCAGTTCCTGGCGCGGCAAACAAATCGAATTGCCCACTTGCATTTGTATTTGAAGATTTTTTAGGCAAAGACTTCTCGACTGCGCTCGAAGTGACAGCGGAAGTTTTATTCGAAGCAACATCAACAGTATTTGTTGTTGGTGCTTCTTCTTTTACCGCGAAAGTTCTTGTAAAATTGACTAATAAATTTCTAAACTCTAATTCGTTAAAAAGCTCGGTTACTTTTGGAATATCTGGTTGGTCTAATTCAAAATCTTTGGCATTAAAAGTTACAGGAACATCCAACATAATCGTTGCTAATTTCTTAGAAAGTAATCCCAATTCTTTAGAATTTTCTACCTTCTCTTTCATTTTTCCTTTTAATTCATGCGTATTTTCAAATAAGTTCTCCATAGAGCCATATGCGGCTAAAAACTTCTTTGCAGTTTTTTCTCCTACACCAGGCAAACCAGGAATATTATCGGCAGAATCTCCCATCATTCCTAAAAAATCGATCACTTGTTCTGGTTCTACAACGCCAAATTTTTCTTGTACTTCCGGAATTCCCCAAATATCATATCCGCCGCCAAAACGTGGTTTGTACATAAAAATGTTTTCAGAAACTAACTGTGCAAAATCCTTATCAGGCGTAACCATAAAAGTTTTATAACCTTCTTTTTCTGCTTGTTTAGAAAGCGTTCCGATAACATCATCAGCTTCAAAACCAGCTTTCACCATTATTGGAATGTGCATGGCTTTTAAGATTTCTTGAATATACGGAACCGCAATTTTGATGGCTTCTGGCGTTTCGTCTCTGTTGGCTTTATAAGCTTCAAACATTTCTACTCTGTCTACGCTTCCGCCTTTGTCAAAACAAACCGCTAAATGATCTGGTCGCTCACGTTTTATAACATCTAAAAGCGAATTCATAAAGCCCATAATTGCAGAAGTATCAACTCCTTTTGAGTTGATTCTTGGGTTTTTAATAAAGGCGTAATATCCACGGAAAATTAATGCAAAAGCATCTACTAAAAAAACTCTTTTTTGATCTGACATTGTAAAAATATTGAAGTTATAAATCTACAAAAACTTATGCATTTTTTAAGTTGATTTTCAATCAAAATAACGATTCAAAAAATGAATAAACAATTGAAAATAGCTTGATAATCAGCTTATTTAATTAGAAATGTTATATTTGTAAACTAACTATGAAGTTTTTCCCTCTAAAAACCTATGGATTATGACAAAATTTGGAGAGTTAATTAATGTAAAAAAACCAGTTTTAATAGATTTCTATTTTGATTGGAGCGAAGAAGAAAACAACCTTGATACATTAAAGGATGTTGCTGCTGCATTAGGAGACAAAGCAAAAGTGATAAAAATTGATATTAAAAAGAACGAAATCCTTGCAGATACTTTACGTGTAAAAGGAAATCCAACTTTTATGATATATAAAAATGGCGAAATGAAATGGCGTCAAACTGGCGATCAAGATGCCAATACTTTAATTGGGTTGGTGCAACAATACGTTTAAGTAATCGCTTTAAACGTAAAACCTTTTTTAGAATAAAATTCTAATACTTTAGGTAAAACAAATTTCAATTTTTTGGTAGCTTTTTTACTGTCATGAAAAACAATAACACTTCCGTTAATTGTGTTTTTTAGTACATTTTCTAAACATTTTTCTTTGGTTATTGAAGTGTCAAAATCTGCACTTAAAACATTCCACATAATTATTTTATAACCTAGGTCACGTAATTTTCTTGCTTGATTTCTTTTAATTTTTCCGTAAGGTGGACGAAACAATTTTAAGTTGAAGGTTTGAAGGTTTAAAAGTTGTAAAGTTTTTTCAACCTCTAAAACATTGTTGATGTAATCTTTTGTGTTGTTTTTCCATCCATTCAAATGATTTTGTGTGTGATTGCCAATTGAATGCTCGTCAGAGATTATTCTTTGAAATATTTCTGGATGATTTTTAATGTTTTTTCCGATGCAAAAAAAGGTTGCTTTTGCATTGTGCTTTTGTAATTCATTGAGAACAAACTCAGTTATTTCTGGGGTTGGACCATCATCAAAAGTTAAGTAAATTTCTTTTTTATCCAAAGAAAAACGCCAAGTATAATTCTTAAATATTCTCTGAATTAACCTTGGCGTTTTTGTAAGATACATGTTCATAAATGCTTTTTATTCTTCCATTAAATGGTCAAATAAATTCATCGAATTCATAAAGTCATCTTGTAGTTTTTTAACATAAACAGTGTCTTTATCACTCACTGTAACTTGTTCTAAAATTCCTCTTTTATACATTAATAAAACGTTTTGTAGTTCTTCAATAATAATAGTACTGTATTTAAGATCGTAAGTACTATACCAAAGTAATTTTTGTTGTAGAATTTTAATTAATGTGTTGGCTGTTTTTCTTGCTTTTTCTGGTTTGCCAATTCTGTAATAAATTTCTGGATATCCTAAAGCAATGCTATAATGATCAAACTTTTCTATAGGCATTTTTTCTAAAGATAAATCTAGAATTTCTTCTGCTCTTTCAAAATTGTTTTCATCAGCTAGTACTTCTGCTAAACGCAGCATGTTGTTACGCAGTGAAATAGCGTTTTTACGGGTTTGCTCATCAATATAAATTTTTCCACTATTGATGTTTCTCCATTCTAATTTTTGAATGTTGTTGTACATTTTTTCAGAATCGATTCGTCCCATATCAAACATGGTTCTTTCTCTGATTTTATTTCCGGCAGCATCAACTTCAATCATTGGAGTTTTAATAGGAACTAATTTAAATGCCATTCCGTCTAACTGTAAATAATCTTTTAGCCAAATATATTCATTGTCAGCATTTGCGCCACCAGTAAAATAAATTGGTCTTTTCCAATCAAAATTCGCTAAGATATCTAACATTAGTATGCTGTTTTTCTGCAATCCTCTATTGTCAATTGTAATGTCAATATAATCTACCATTTTATCGGCATCTTTTGTAGCGACAATTCCACTTTTTAGAGCATTTACTTTGTTTACAGGAACTCTAATTCTGTTTGTTGGGTATGTTTTTAGTTTTTCTTCTCCAGTATCATAGTACGTAACAGGATTGTCACTTTCTATCCATCGCATAAAATCTTTAATGCCAATAATAGAATCTTTAAACTGTGGATGTGGCACATGATAAGCAATATCTAAACTACCCGTTCTATATTTTTCATGTGTTAATTGCGATGGAATTGGAGGTGCTTCGTAAGTAGCTTTTTTCATCTGATCGATGTACCAATCTGTAGCAAATAAACTTGTATTTACCAATTTAATATCTCTTCTAATTCCTTCTACTTCTTGCATGTACCAAAGCGGAAAAGTATCGTTATCACCAATTGTAAACATAATGGCATTTGGATCTGTAGACTCTAAATATGCTTGCGCATTTAAACGTGTTGTAAAACGGTTAGAACGATCGTGATCGTCCCAATTTTCTGAAGCCATTAATGTAGGTACAGCCAATAATGAAATTACAGAAACTGCAATTGCTATGGTTTTTTTGTTTCCTAAATGTTTTAAGTATTGATAGAGCGCAAAGACTCCAAAACCAATCCAAATAGCAAAAATGTAAAAAGAGCCAACAATTGCGTAATCTCTTTCTCTTACCTCAAAAGATTTTGGATTTGTATAGAAAATCACTGCAAATCCAGTAAAAGCAAAGAATAAGAAGAGTGCATAAAAGTTTTTCTTATCAAATTTTATTTGATACAGTAAACCAATAATACCTAAAATTAATGGTAAAAAGTAGTATTTGTTTCTTCCTTTGTTTTCTTTTACATCGTCTGGTAAATTTTGTTGAGAACCCAATCTTGCTTCATCTACAAAATCGATTCCGCTAATCCAATTTCCGTTAAATAAATCTAATTGACCTTGTTTGTCGTTTTGTCTTCCTGCAAAATTCCACATAAAATAACGTCCATACATGTAGCCAAATTGAAAGCTAAACATAAAATGTAAGTTCTCGCTAAAAGTTGGTCTTCGTTTAGAATTTGCAGGAATGCCAACAATAGATTTGTAATTGGCTTCTCTGTCTGGATCTACCATTCTTGGAATAAATCCTTTGTGTTTTGATGAGTAATTTGGAACCGTATTCTCGTAATTATTTACGATAATGTATTTCTCGTTTTTTAAATCTTTTTCGTATTTGGGTTTTCCATCTACATATGGTTCGCTTTTGTTTAAATCGTCTCTGTTGTATTTAATTGAATAATACGTGTCGTAAAAAACATTGGCATCGCCATATTGTTCTCTGTTGTAGTACGCTAATAATTCTCTTGCACTAGAAGGGTTATTCTCGTTAATTGTTGTGTTTGCATTGGCTCTAATTGGCAACATTAACCAAGAAGAGAATCCCATCATTATAAATAATATTGATAAAATAAGTGTGTTTAAGTTTACCTTATTCTTTTTACGAGTGTATCTTATTCCGTAATAAAAAGCTGCAATTAATACAATTGCTGCAATAATACTTCCTGAATTAAATGGCAATCCAAAAGTATTCACAAAAAATATTTCTGTAGAACTGAAAAATTGAAGTGTGTAAGGGAATAAGAATTTAAATACAAAAGCTAAAATTAAAACAGCAATTACAGATGCAATTGCAGTAGTTTTTAAATTGATTGTATGATAAGTTTTAAAGAAGTACAACATTACAATTGCCGGAATAACTAACAACGATAAAATGTGAACTCCAAAAGATAGTCCTACAACAAAACTGATAAGTAATAGCCATTTGTTTCCGCGTGGTAAATGCATTTCGTTTTCCCATTTTAACCCAAGCCAAAATAAAATTGCCATTAAAAACGATGACATTGCATAAACTTCTCCTTCTACGGCACTAAACCAAAAACTATCAGAAAAAGTGTAGGCTAAACCACCAACAACTCCACTTCCTAAAATGGCAATAATACTTCCAAGAGATAATTCATCGTCTTTAGAAGTCATTTTTTTAGCCAAATTAGTAATGGTCCAAAACATAAATAAAATAGTAAATGCGCTTGCTAAAGCAGACATAAAGTTTACCATTTTGGCAATTCCGCTTAATTCGCTAGTAAACATTGCAAAAAATGCTCCTAACATTTGAAACAAAGGCGCTCCTGGTGGATGTCCAACGGATAATTTTACTGAAGTAGAAATATATTCACCACAATCCCAAGCACTAACTGTTGGTTCTAAAGTTAGTGTGTAAGTTATTAATGCAATGGCAAATACAATCCAGCCTGTAATTGTATTCCATTTTTTATATGTATTTTGTGTCATCATCAGTTTTAAATATGTGTGGCGAATTTACTAATTTATAAGTAATTTTAGGTTGGTAAAACGTGGTAACTAGCATTTTACTGTGATAAAGATTTGTTAAAAATAAAAAAACACAAAAAATATTTGCAGATTTAAAAGTTTGAATTAAATTTGCACCCGCAATTGGCCTATGGTGTAATTGGCAACACACCGGTTTTTGGTACCGACATTCAAGGTTCGAGTCCTTGTAGGCCAACAAAAAAGCCTCACTATTTATAGTGAGGCTTTTGCTTTTTATACATTTTCTTTCTTAAATCATAAATGTGATAACAGGTTTTAAAGACTTTTTAGAGAGTCTCTTGCTAATACTTTTGTTATTAAATAATCTAAAAAGACCGCTACGCTCATGTGTAGAAAGTGCAATTAAATCTGCATTTACTTCTTCAGAGAAATTTAAAATTCCATTTTCAACAGAATCATCATCGTATACATTAATAGAATGTTCTATGTTTTTGTATGCGCTTAAAAATGTTTCCATTTTTTGTTTCGCTTTTTTAGTACTCTTAAAGCGATTCATGGTGTTTACATTTAACAAGTGAATTTTGCTTTTGAATTTTCTAGAGAAATCTAATAAAATTTCAAACGATTTTCTGTCTTCTTCATTAAAATTAGATGTAAATACTAATTCTTTAATATTAAAGTCTTGTGGGTCGTTTTTAACAACTAAAACTGGTGCGCTAGATTTTTTAACAACTCTTTTAATGTTAGACCCTATAATTAATTCATCAAAAACACTTACTTCTTTTGATCCCATTAAAACAAGGTCTGCATTAATTTTAGTGCTAAATTTTAAAATTCCATCAGTTGGTTTTTCAAAACGAATGGCGTATTTTACAATAGTATCAGTATTAAAAGAGTGTGTTTTAATATTGATGATTTTTTCTTTGATCTTTTGAATGTAATACATGCTTTGCGGAATGCCAAGATTACTTCCAGATCCCATGTCTACATGTCCTTTAGGTAATTGTAGTAAGTGTAAAAGATGTACTTCAATTTCTGTTTTACTCGCGATTTTGGAAGCCAACTTTATTGCGTACTCCGATTGCACTGAAAAATCTATTGGAACTAGAATTTTTTTCATGATGTGAGTTTTAGTAAAAGTTACAAGAGGTACACCAATATACAAAAATAATATTTAACGGTAAGCTATTTGGGTATTTATGAATAAGTTACTATATTTGCAGCGAAAATAACGTAAAAGAAGAATGAAGGGGCTTAATAAGCCCCTCTTTTTATATCAAAAATGGATAAAAAAAAAGTACAAGATTTATTAGAAGAAGCATTGGCAGAAAACCAAGCTTTATATTTAATTGAATTGTCTTTTTTGCCAGGGAATAAAATCAATATTGTTATTGATGGTGATACAGGAGTTTCTTTAAGCGAATGTATTAGAGTTAGCAGAAGTATTGATAGTCATTTTGATAGAGAAGAAGAAGATTTTTCGTTAGAAGTTACTTCTCCAGATATTGCGCATCCGTTAAAAGTAAAAAGGCAATATGTAAAGAATCTTAATAGAATTTTATCTGTTAAGTTAAATGATCAAAAAATAGAAGGAACTTTATCAGAAGTTAATAAAGAAGATATAGTTTTAACTTGGAAAGCAAGAGAACCAAAACCAGTTGGAAAAGGTAAAGTTACTGTAGAAAAGACAGCAAAAATTGCTTATCAAGATATAATAGAAGCAAAAGTGAAGATAATTTTTTAATAAAAGAAGTTAATGGAAAATATAGATTTAATTGATTCATTTTCAGAATTTAAAGACAATAA
>CAXICE010000050.1:0-10608 GCA_964022045.1 uncultured Polaribacter sp.
GTTAGCGTTGCAGATTATTTTTTCTTCGCAATATTTAACTGGTTAAGTCCATTTACTACATTGTTATTTGCAGCATTTAATATCAAGATTAAGCAATTGATAAAGAAATAAATGATTGTTCCTGCGGATGTTTCTGACGGAAAAATTCTAACAGATATTGCTTTAATTTCGAAAGCTTTTTGGGGTTATTCTAACGACTTAATTGAAAGTTGGCGAGAAGAACTAACAATCACTTCTAAAATGATTGAAGAATTCACGATTTATAAATTTCTTCAAGACAATACAATTGTAGGGTTTTATGCTTTAAATTCGCCAAAAGAAAATACAATTGAATTAGAAGTGTTATTTGTTTTACCAGATTTTATTGGAAGAAAAATTGGAAAACAATTAGTATATCACTCTTTTGAAAAAGCTAAAAGACTAGGTTGTAATTCTATGACTTTATTAGCAGATCCAAATGCTGTTGCTTTTTACGAAAGTCGAGGGTTTTGTGAAATTGATAGGAAAGAAAGTTCTATTCCGAATCGGTTTTTGCCAATTTTGAAAGTAGATTTAAAATAGCAGAAATCAACAATAAAACCCACGGTAAACCGTGTAATAATATGTCAAAATAATCTTGACCTTTCATAGCGTTTTCACCAGAAAAAGCATTTCCACCTAAAATCCATTGAATTTTACCCCAAATATGTGGCGGATTAAATGGCGCTAATCCTAAAGTTAAACTTGCGATTAAAAAGAGTTTCCAGTTATCTGTTAGTTTTTGTTTCATATAGCCTTAGTTTAATAAACTTATAAATAGAAAATATAAATATGATTAATGAATGCAGAGTTATAAAAGCTAAGGCTTTAAAAAAGAATCCAAAGCTAAATTGTCTACCTTCAAATAAAAACAATAAAATTAGATAAACAAATATTATTGAGAAATTCTGTAAAATAAATTCCCAAATGTTTTTCCACTTAATTAAAAGAGCAAAGCTGAAGATACTGAATGTCATCATTGCCATTAACAACATGAAAATTAATTTCATTTTTATTTACTTTTTTAAATTTAGAAAGATTAAATAAACCAGTTCCAAACCAATCCAAAACGAATTACATAATCACGATACGGATAATTTGGAGCAGAAAAGTAATTCTTTTTTAGAAACATCGAACTTAAATTATCAGCTTTTAAATAAATACGGGTTCTTCTAATTTGTGCATTGATAAAAACATCAAAAGTTGGATAACCAATTTCTGTAGAATTCTGAGTTGTAAATTCATTTAACAATGGGTTAAATGCATTGGCTTTGTATTTTGAGAAATACTTAAATGTAATTCCGGTTTGTAAAAACAAAGGTTTTTTTTCAAAGAAAAAATCAGAATAATACAACGTGTTTCTAGTTACAAGATTTGGAACTCTAAACACATCTTCTCCGCTACTTACTTGCTGAAATAAAATAGTATTGTTTAACGCAAACTTCCCAAATTTGAATTCGTTATTTGCTTTCACTTTTAAATAGGTAACATTCTCTCCAGATTGTTGCGGTTTAGAAGTGTTATCAAAATACGTGTAATTTTCAATATTGGTAATACTTACATTCGCATTAATCCATTTTGATTGCATTCCGAATGCAATATTTCTGGTGTTTATTTTTTTGAAATTATCATTACGCCAATTGTATTCATCGTATGCACTTTGATACAAAATAGTATTAAAATTTGGCGATTTAGAATTTAAAGAAATACTTCCTTTTAAAGTGATTAAACTATCTTTTTTGTAAATAGCTTCACTGTAAAAATTAGAACCAGAAATATAGCCAGAACCTGGCGATAAATTTACATTGGTGTTTAGTTGAAAGTTTTTGATTTTTGCATTCCAATTTCCACCAAAAGAAACTGCAGAACCTTTAATTCTTGGATTTGCAATGGTGTTTATAGTTGAGTTAACTATAGAATCATACCCGTAGTTAAAATTGGTAAAACCTGTGTGAACTCTAAAAGTACCTAAGATGTATTTTGAGTTGAATTCTAAGAAAATTTTATTGTCGATAAACTTGTTTTCAACCAAATCTGTAAAACCAGTAGTAGCATTTGCATTTCCAAAATATGCTGTGTTTAGAGAAGTCTCAGTAAACTCATAACTTTTAACTTCGTGTGTAAAAACATGTCCAAGTTTTAAATTGGTAAAGTTATTTTTGATGTTGTTTTTTGATGAGAATAACTTATAATCATGCTCAATAAAAAAGCGATTTCCTTCTAAAGTAGTTTCGGTTCCTTCTAAATTTACGTCTAATCTTCCACGATCAGAAAAATTGGGATCGTCATCTAAAAACAAAGCTAAAGATGTTGTTGTTAATCCTCCATTTTCTTGATTTGTTAAATCTTGCGTAGCAATATGGCCTCTAATTGCGTATCGATTATTTTCTGTTTCATAACTAAAAACAGTTCTAAAATTTCCTTGTGAAGATAATGAGTTTCTGTAATTTCCTAAAGAACGTAAACCTTTGTAGAGAATACCAACGTTAAGTCGTTCAGAAAAATTTACTGTAAATAAAGTTTCTAAAACTTGTCCTTGTTGCAGACCAGTTCTGTATAAAATCTCTGAAGTTGGCGTAGGAACTTTATAATAATTAATGTCTTCTGTTGTCAAATAATTAAAATGTTTGGCGTTCATTCCAATAATTGGTAACGAATTTTGATTGGTAAAATCGTAGGCTAAATTGCTAAAAGTCTGCCCTTGATTATGAAAAGCAAGCAATTCAAAATTATCTTTTCGTAAAAAATTATATTTGTATTCTTTCGCAATTGTCAGCGTGGTGTCAATATAAGTAGTGTCTTTTTTAAATGAAATAATTTTATAATCTGTGTATTTTGTTTTTCCATCTAACTTAACAATCGTAGTTTTTTTGTTGATAAAAGTAGAATCTAATTGATTTCTTCCACCCGAAGTACTAATTTGAGCTTGGATAAAATTCACGCTAAAAAGCGCAATTAATAAGAAACTAAAAAAACGTTTTTTCATGTAAAATGATTGATATGGCAAATGTAAAATTTTTAAACGGAAATAAAGATGAATAATTTCTTGTAAAACTGTTAATTGTAAAAAAAAGAACCTCACTTTTATGAGGACGAATAAATTGTCATTCTCGTTAAAACAGAAATCTAAAAGAAAAGAAATTGATTTTATATTCTTTTCTTTGCAGTGATGTTAAAAAATAATTACAGCGGAAATATTTTAGAAGCAGGAACAGACGAAGCCGGAAGAGGTTGTTTGTCAGGTCCTGTTGTTGCCGCAGCAGTTATTTTGCCAGAAAATTTTGAACATCCTTTTTTAAATGATTCTAAGCAATTATCAGAAAAACAACGAAAAGAGTTAAAGCCATTTAT
Organism: uncultured Polaribacter sp.; assembly: GCA_964022045.1. GTDB lineage: Bacteria > Bacteroidota > Bacteroidia > Flavobacteriales > Flavobacteriaceae > Polaribacter. Next base: position 3,370 of record CAXICE010000050.1, read on the forward strand.
AGAAGAAAATGCGTTGGCTTTTGGCGTTTGTTTTGTAGACGAAAAAGAAGTGGATAAGATAAATGTATTGCAAGCGTCGATTATTGGAATGCAACGCTCTATTGCGCAATTAAATCCGCAGCCAGAATTTATTATTGTTGATGGAAATAAATTTAAACCGTACAATGAGATTCCACACGAAACCATTGTAAAAGGCGATGCAAAATACCTAAGTATTGCCGCAGCTTCTGTGTTGGCAAAAACGTATAGAGATGAATTTATGGAAAAAATTCATCAAGAATTTCCGATGTATAATTGGAAACAAAACAAAGGATATCCAACTAAACAGCACAGAAATGCGATTCGAGAATTCGGAATTACGCCTTATCACAGAAAAACTTTTAGATTGTTGCCAGAGCAATTTAAACTAGACTTATAATTGTTAATAATCAACAAGAAAAAACGCACTTGTTTTTAAAAACTTCAACTATTTTAGCATCTCAATTTTTACAAGATGATTAAAAGAACACGCGCAGAAATTACCAAATGTATCATTCATAAAGTAGGGAATAAATACAATAGCGGACAAAACTCTTTCTCGGAAGATGTGATTAGATTTGATGAAGATAGTTACAATTTAATGATGCCTTTTTTGCTAAAACCATTTGCAAATTTGTCGCAAAGCTTTCGTTTTAGTCATCATGCAGATATTCGGTTAAACGAAATGAATAATTATCCAACCAATATTTTTAAGGATGAAACTACATTTATAGAAAATTCTAAAAACATTGTAAATCATTTGTACGAACAATCTAATTCGGCACAAATTAAAAAAGGTGATGTAATTATTGCATTAATTGAAGGTATCGAATATAGAGATGTTTTAACCGAAGCAATTGGTGTTTTTAAAGTAGAAAATAAAATCGATTTTTTTCAAACGTATTTAGAAGAAAATAGTTTTGATGTGGCTGTTCAACAAGGAATTAGTACAAAAAAAATAGATAAAGGTTGCTTGATTTTAAATACTACAGATGCTGAAGGAACTGTTGTTTTGAGTGTTGATAATAATCAATATGATGCACAATATTGGATTAAAAATTTCTTATCTGTAAAATATGCAGATGATAGAAATCAGCACACACAAAGTTATTTAGAACTGTGTAAAGAATTTTCTGAAGAAGTGATAAAACCTGAATTTGGAAAGCAAGAACAAAGTCAGTTTTTAGCAAATACGGTAGATTATTTTAAAGAAAACGAATCGGTAGATTATCATGCTTTTAAAGATGAAATGTTTGAAGAAGACAAGCAGAAAGATATGTTTGACGATTATAAAAAGCATTTCGAAACCTTAAACGAGGTTTTAGTTCGTAATAATTTTGAAGTTTCTGATGTTGTTTTAAAGAAAGAAAAACAAAAGATAAAAAGCATCATAAAATTAGATACAAATATTGAAATTAAATTAGATGTTGATGCACCAGATGCAGCTTCAGAATATTTAGAACGTGGTTACGACGAAGACAAGAAAATGAAATATTACAAAGTGTTTTTCAATGAAGAAAAATAATTTTTTAATAATCAAACCTAAAGATTGAGTTTGCTTTTTTCGATATAAATCAGTAAATTCACATACATTAATTTTTACTATAGTCATGAAAAAAATACTTTTAACAGCTGTTTTGTTGTTTTTTGGATTTTGTGTTTCAGCACAAGAAACGGGGCAAAAATATACTTCAAAACTCGGTAAATTCTCGATGACTTCTTTTGGAGAAGTTACAGAAGATGTTCGGAAAGGTGAAAACAGTATAGTTTATAGGGCTGCTTATAGAAGTCAAGAAATGCTTTTTGCAGTTTCTAGTAGTTTACAACAAAACAAACCAAAAAAGGTTTCTGATTTGTTAAATGCATCTGTTCTGAATTTTAAAAATGGATTGAAAGGTACAGTTGTGGCTCAGAAAAAAATTAAATTGAATACGGTAAACGGAATTCATGCATTGTTGAGTTTAAGCAATGATGTTATGGTAGAATACCGCGTTTTTTATAAAGGATTGTATTTATATCAAGTAATGTCTTTTGCTAAAAAAGATAAATACAAAAAAGAGGTTGCAACTGCGTTTTATAACTCTTTTGCTATTTCTAAATAAAAGAATCTATCTCAAATAAATCAGAAAAATGTTTAAGAATTTTTTCTTGAACTTCTTCTAACGGAATTTTCTTACCCAATTCTGCTTCCATAGAAGCCACTGCTTTTCCTCTAATTCCACATGGAATAATATTGTCAAAATAGCCTAAATTAGCATTTACGTTTAATGCAAAACCGTGCATTGTTACCCAACGCGAAGAACGAATTCCCATAGCGCAAATTTTACGTGCAAATGGTGTTCCAACGTCTAGCCAAACTCCAGTTTCTCCGTCGCTTCTTTCAGCTTTTAAATTGTATTCTGCCAAAGTTAAAATAATAACTTCTTCTAATAATCGTAAGTATTTATGAATGTCAGTAAAGAAATTTTCTAAATCTAAGATAGGATATCCAACAATTTGTCCTGGTCCGTGATAGGTAATATCACCGCCGCGATTTATTTTGTAAAAAGTAGCACCTTTTTCTTTTAGTTGATTTTCATTCAATAATAAATTATTGAAGTCGCCACTTTTTCCCAAAGTATATACATGCGGATGTTCTACAAAAAGAAAATGATTTTTGGTTTCTTTAGATTCGTTATTTTTTCTATTGCTGATTTTTTGATCAACAATTTCTTGTAACAATTCAGTTTGGTAATCCCAAGTTTCCTTGTAATCTTTAACGCCTAAGTTTTTAAGTAGAATGTTTTTGTTCATAATTGTAGAGTGCAAAGATAAATATTTAATTACATTTGTTAGTGATATTTACAATTAACACAACGAATTATAAATTAGGTTTATAGATGAATAATTTATATAAAATAGCGTTACTATTTTTCTTTTTCTCTTCAATTTCTATGTTCTCGCAAAGCATTTGGACAAAACAAAATAGAAAATCTAGAAGTGTAACAAAAGTATTAGAATATAGAGAAGTGCAACCTGCAACTTACGAGTTATTTAGTATTGATATTGATTTAGTTGATCAAAAGTTAACAGCTTTTTCAAAACAAGAAAAGGTTATAGAATTACCAACTCCAAACGGAATTCAGCGTTTTTTAGTAAAAGAGGCTTCGGTTTTTTCTGATGAGTTAACAACAAAATACCCTTCAATAAAATCGTATGTTGGAGTTGGGGTTGATGATAAAACGGCACGAGTTCGTTTTAGTAAATCAAAGGTTGGGTTTCATGCCATGATTACTTCTGGTAAATACCCGATGTATTTAATTGACCCATATACAAAAGATAAAAAAACAGCAATCGCATATTATAAAAATAAGGTTGTAAAATCTGATTTTGAATGCTTGGTTGAAGAGAATTCACCAAAAATCCGTCAAAATAAATTCCGAAAAACTACAAATGCAAATGATGGGAAATTAAGAACTTACAGATTAGCTGTTGTTGCTACAGGAGAATATTCTCAATTTCATTTAACCAACCAGAATGTAGCTGCAGGAGCAACCGATGCTATTAAAAAAGCAGCAGTGCTTTCAGCAATAAACACAACTATGACACGTGTAAATGGAGTTTTTGAAAGAGACCTAGGTATTACAATGAAAGTTGTTGCGAACAATGAAAGTATTATCTTTTTAGATGGCGCAACTGATAATTTAACAGATAATGATGCAAATACTTTATTAAGCGAAACGCAAACACTTTGTGATGCAACAATTGGTACTGCTAATTATGATATAGGTCATGCTTTTAGTACAGGAGGTGGTTCTGGAGCAGGATTAGCTGGTGGAGGAGTAGTTTGTCTTCCCGGAGAAAAAGCAGAAGGGGTAACAGGTTCTGCATCACCAATAAATGACACTTACGATATTGATTTTGTAGCACATGAAATGGGGCATCAATTTGGAGCAAATCATACACAGAATAACGATTGTCAAAGAAATAATTCAACAGCAGTTGAGCCAGGAAGTGCTTCAACAATAATGGGTTATGCCGGAATTTGTTCTCCAAATGTACAAACAAATAGTGATGCGTATTTTCATGCTGTAAGTATTGCTGAAATGTGGAATATTATAACAACAACTGCAACCTGTGGTGTAAATACATTGACGAATAATGCTGCGCCAGTTGTAAATGCTGGTAATGATTTTACAATTCCAAAATCAACACCTTTTGTGTTAAAAGGAAGTGCAACTGATGCGAATGCAGGAGATAATTTAACCTATAATTGGGAGCAAATTGATGCGCAGTCTGCAACAATGCCTCCTTCTGCAACAAGTACTTTTGGACCTGTTTTTAGAACATTACCATCTTCAACATCGCCCAATAGATTTATGCCTAAATTAGCAACTGTTTTAGCGGGAAATACTTCTACAACTTGGGAAGTGCTTCCTTCTGTTTCTAGGACAATGAATTTTTCTTTAACGGTTAGAGATAACGTATTAAATGGTGGTGCAACCAATAGAGATGATACAAAAATTACTGTTGATGGAAATTCAGGGCCTTTTGTAATTACTTCTCAAACTACTGCAACAACTTTAAATGGAGGTTCAAGTCAAACCATAAATTGGAATGTTGCCAACACAAATATTGCTCCTGTAAATTGTGCCAACGTAAACATTTTACTTTCTACGGATGGCGGATTAACATTTCCAAATGTGTTAGCGTCAAATACTCCAAATGATGGAAACGAACAAGTTACATTGCCTAATATTACATCTAATCAAACAAGAATTAAAATTGAAGCGGTAGATAATATTTTTTACACTGTAAATACTACCAATTTTTCAATTGATAAAACAGCTTCTGTTGACGATGCCTTGTTTGCAAACTTTATGTTGTATCCAAATCCATCAAAGGGATTAGTAAACGTTAGTTTTGATGTGTTTTCTTCTGACGAAGTACTCATCGAACTATTTGATATTAGAGGAAGGAAAATAAGTCAATCTGAATTTAGAGTTTCAGGAACTACCTTTAATGAATCGTTAAATTATGATTCAGTTGCAAAAGGATTGTACATTTTGAAAATTAAAAACGGTCAAAATAGAGTTTCTAAAAAAATTCTAATTGAATAATTCAACACCTTAAAACTAAACGAACTTTTTGTTCGTTATTTAAAAAATAAGCACATTAAATTTATGTCTATAGAAGTTTCTTCGGTAACCAAATTGTATGATACTCAAAAAGCAGTAAACGATATTAGTTTTTCTGTAGAGAAAGGTTCTATTGTTGGTTTTTTAGGTCCAAACGGAGCAGGAAAATCAACCATGATGAAAGTCTTAACAGGTTTTATCAATCCGACTGAAGGAACAGTTTTGGTAAACGGAATCAACGTTATAGAAAACCCGATTGAAGCTCAAAAAAGCATTGGTTATTTGCCAGAGAATAATCCTTTATACACAGAAATGTATGTAAAAGAATATTTGCAATTTCAAGCTTCAGCCTATAAAGTTGCAAAAGAAAATATTGCAGAAATTATTGAGAAAGTTGGTTTAACTCCAGAAGTTCATAAGAAAATTGGACAATTGTCTAAAGGATATCAACAAAGAGTTGGTTTGGCAGCTGCGTTGTTGCATAATCCGGAAGTGTTGATTTTAGATGAGCCAACAACCGGTTTAGATCCAAATCAGTTGGTAGATATTAGAGCGTTAATTAAAGAAGTTGGTAAAGATAAAACGGTGTTGTTTTCTACGCATATTATGCAAGAAGTAGAAGCGGTTTGCGATCGAGTAATCATCATCAAAAAAGGAGAAATTGTTGTAGATAAATTGTTGAAAGAAATTCGCTCTAATCAAAATCAAGTCATAGAAGTTACGTTTGATTATAAGTTAGAAGAACAATTTATTAAAAAATTACCCAATTTAGTTTCATATAAAAATAACTACGACACAACGTGGTTTTTAACCTTTAATTCTGATAAAGATATGCGTTCTGTTGTGTTTGATTTTGCCCAAGAAAACGGACTCAAAATTTTAGGATTAAACACACATAATCAAAATTTAGAAGCGCTTTTTAGAGAAAGCACAAATTAATTCTTAAAAATAAGAAACCAAACAAATGACTTTAGAACTAGTTTTAATTACTGCCGTTAAAATTATAATTTTATACGTATTATATTATTTTCTAATAAGAAAAAGAAAATTAAAAATCGACTGGAGGTTAGCATTATCTTATTTTATTCTTGGTACTTGGTTTGGAATTGCATGTGAAGTATTTGGTGATAAAATTGCAGATTTATTTCAATTAAATATTTGGGAATATAGAGTATTGCCAATTCATAATGGTGCTTCCTCTTTATATGGTCCATTATTATGGAGTATGATGGGTTTATATATTTATGTTTATCAAAGTTTTATAGGTCCGTCTTTTAAAAGTAAAAGTAAATTGGTTAAATTTTTAGCTGAATCGGGTTATTTATTAATACTAGAATTTATTTTTAATTTGATTGGATACTTGATTTTTAATGGATATTTTTTCTATTATTTTGCTCCAGACTTATATCATTTTTCAAGTTTTGTTGTTTTACCTTTATGGTGGGGTTATTATCAAGTAATTGTTAGATTGTCTTCTGTGTTTTATAAACAAGAAAAATTAAATATAATTCTAGCAGCTGTTATGCTTGTAATATTACTAAGCGAGTAAATAGTAATGCTACAGCGATATTTTTAACCTTTAATTTTTATTTCAATTCTGTTGTGTTTGATTTTGCTCAAGAAAACGGACTCAAAATTTTAGGATTAAACACACATAATCAAAATTTAGAAGCGCTTTTTAGAGAAAGCACAAATTAATTTATTCTTTGTGATATACATCTTTACCAAAGATGGTTTTTCTGAATTCTCCTGGTTTTTTGTTGTTTAACAATTGCAGCTTTCCTTTTGCTTTTATCAATTCTTCAAAATGTTTTTCTCTTTTATCAAATTGCATTTTATTTTTGTAAGTGGTAATCAACATAAAACTAAAAGGGGCTTCTTTGGTAGGAGTTGTTTTAAGTAATTTATAAGAATGTATATAATCTTTTTTAACTGCCATTTTTCTTAAAACCTCCCAATTATTTTGATAATAATAAATGACTTCATTCTCGTTGTTATTTAATACTTGAACAAAATCTATGGTAGAAATTTTTGTGTTTTCTTGTGCGTTTATTTGTAAACATAAAAATAGGGCTGTTGCTAAGATTATTTTTTTCATTAGTAT
>CAXICE010000051.1:0-10531 GCA_964022045.1 uncultured Polaribacter sp.
ATTATTGTTTAAGATTTTACATTAACGAAATTTGATTAACAGTTTCGCTAACGGTCTGTGTAAGAAACGTAGTGCTTTTCAGCGCTCCAAGGTATCAAACCGCTGCTTGTTAAATTACTTGTATTACCTATCAAATTTAGCATCTCCGCGCTATGTTTTTTACATTTTGTTATCGGCAGCTCTTCTTCTCGTTAGTCTATACCAACAATTTTACTACGTCTTTCTAAAATATAGTTGTCTTTCCAATTGTTTTTTAGTTTGCCAATCCTTTCTCTACACCCAATAACTCTAAAGCCAACTTTTTCGTGTAGTTTAACACTTGCAATATTGTCAGTAAAAATTCCTGCTTGCAAGGTCCAAATACCGTTGCTTTCACTTTCTCTTATTAGGTTTTGTAAAAGTAATTTTCCAATTCCTTTTCCTTTATGTTTGTCGCCCACATACACACTTACTTCTGCAACACCAACATATACACACCTGTTTGAAACTTGACTAAGTGCAGCCCAACCTACAAATTCGTTATTTTTAAACGCCACAAGTCTGGCAAATACCAAATGTTCGTTATTCCACTTTTCCCAACTAGGTGCTGTGGTTTCAAAAGTGGCAATGCCTGTTGCAATGCCACTTTCATAAATCATTTTCACTTTTTCCCAATGCACTTGTTGCATTGGTTTAATTTTTACAGCTTCCATTGGAACATTTTTTTTCAGCTACAGTAACAGTTTCAAGTGTTGCATTTTTCCCATCGTTGCCAGTCCATTGTTCCATAACTTCTGGGGCAGGTCTTGCATTTATGCCTTCGCCATAAACGGTGGCTGTTCCGTGAGTGTAAAATGCTTCCCAATCTATACCTTGTGGATCGGTTATCCAACTCTTTTGAGATTTAGAATAGCAACAAGTACATTCTCCTTCTTCTCTAACAGTTCCTTTTGCTTTTTGCATATTGGTAAAAACTTCTTGTAATTCATTTTCACTTTCCAATTGCAAACCCAAATGTTCAATACCATTTTCGCTGTGTCCTGTTGAAATAGCATAGTTAATTCTTGGGTCTTCCAACATCCATTTTGCATAGTCTGCTTTCACTACTGTTGGCGGTGTGTTAAATAGTGCATTATAAAACTCAATGCTTTCGTCAATATTTTTTACTCTGACGTGAACGTGAAATCTTTTCATTTTTTTTGCTTTTAATTGTGAGTAATTTTAAATTCACTATCAAGACGCAGAGAGTTCAAAAAAGACGCAAATTATTTTTGAATATTTTTTCTGGCTTTTTGCAAAGGCACACAGCTTTCTTTAATTTCAAAGGAAATTAGGTTGCCTTGTTTATCTGTTTCAAAATGGCAGCAAGTAATAAATTCGACTTTTAGTAATTGTCTCGCTCTTTGTATTCTTGATTTTGTTGCTGACAAACTGAGATTTAGTTTTTTTGCTACGTCCGCTTGCTTCTTATTGTCAATGTCGGCAAGTTTTAAAGGAACTGCATATTTTTTTGGCAAGAATTCAAGCATTGGTAGTATGTAGTTTGTAGCTTCGCTAAAAGCAATATCTTGGTCTTCGCTTTCTATTTCAGTCAGGTTGTCTAAGTCAGTAAATTTTGATTGCTTACGATAATGGTCGGTTATGGTGTTTTGTGCAATTTGAAAAAGCCAACTTCTAATATTCCTAACTCCTGATTTTGAAATGCAGAAATTATAAACCTTCATTAAAACATCCTGCAAAATATCATTTGTAAGTTCTTGGTCTTTTACTCTTTTTAGAATGAAATTACGCAACTCATTCTTATGCTCTTGCCAAAGTGCAGGAACATCACAATTTGTTTTTATTTCTGTTTGTTGTTTCATTGAAATGCTGTGTGTATGTTAGAGTTGCCGATAATTTAAGAATATGGTTCCGTTTTAATGAATTATATTCAGAGTTAGCGAAGTTATCTTTTTTTGAGGAGAAAGTCAATAAGTAAAACACTTGTTTAAAACAAAAAAACCTCGCAATTTGCGAGGTTTTTTTATTGACTAAAATTTATTTTGTTGCTTTATCAACAACCAATCTGTTTTCTCTGTTGGCAATTTCCCAAGCTGTATGAAAAATTAAACGAGATCTGTTCTCTAATAAATCGTAATTGATTTTATCTGGAGTATCTGTGTGTTGGTGATAATCTTCGTGTGTACCATTAAAGTAAAAGATAATTGGCACATTGTATTTTGCAAAGTTATAATGATCTGATCTGTAATAAAAACGATTCGGGTCTGATTCATCATTGTACTTGTAATCTAAAGAAATGTTTGTGTATTTTGCATTCATTGCTTCCGATAAATCATGTAATTCTGTACTTAGTTTATCGGCTCCAATTAAATATACAAAATTAGGATTGTCTTTGTGCCTATCATCGATTCTACCAACCATATCAATATTTAAATTAACTACAGTATTTGCAATAGGGAAAATTGGATTTTGAACATAATATTTTGAGCCTAATAATCCTTTTTCTTCACCAGTTACGTGAAGGAATAAAATAGAACGTTTTGGTCTAAATCCGTCTTTTACTGCTTTTTGAAATGCTTCTGCAATTTCTAAAACAGCAACTGTTCCAGAACCATCATCATCTGCACCGTTATAAACTTTTCCGTCTTTAACTCCAACATGATCTAAATGTGCAGAAATAACTACAATTTCATTTGGCTTCTCAGCACCTTTTATAAATGCAACTACATTTTCAGAATCTTTTAAGGTTCCTCTTCTAGTGTTTTTAGTTAACCAATCTCCAGAGATTTCTTGGAAATAATCATCACCACCTAATGGAGAAACAATTCCGTGATCAACGTAAAATTTCTTAAGATATGCTGCGGCTTTTTTTTGCCCTGGTTCTCCAGTATTTCTACCTTCAAATTCATCAGAAGCGTATATAAACAAATGTTTAGCTAAATCTTTTTCTGTAATAGATGCTGCATACTTTTTTGCATAATCTATATTAGGGTCAATATTCGTCGTATTTTTACTAGAACTGCATGAAACCAGTAAGGCCAAAATACTTGCTGAGAGAATTATTTTTTTCATTGAGAATAAATATAAAGTGTATTAATTAGTTCGTTTTTATAAAACGGTATCCCCAAATATAGAAAAACTAATTGTTTTTGCTAATTGTAAACTGTTGTAATTTTTTATTAAATGTTAAAATCTCTTCAGGAAATAGGTTTTCGAGTTTGTTTTGAGCAATTAATTTATTCTTGTCTCCACAAATTACTTCTTTAGAATTCATAATAATTAATTCATCAACAATCTCAATCGCTAAATTAATTTGATGTGTAGAAATAATAATGGTTTTTTGAGTAGTATCTACAAGGTTTTTTAATAGCTGAAATATTTTAAATGTATGATGCATGTCTAAGTGCGCTGTAGGTTCATCTAAGATAATTATATCAGTATCTTGTGCTAAAGCTCTAGCAATTAAAACACGTTGTAACTGTCCATCACTTAACTCATAAAAACGATGATCTTTTAAATGAGTTACTTCTGTAAGTTGAATTGCCTTGTTGATTTTTTCAATATCGTTTTCAGACAGTTTATCAACCCAATTTGTGTATGGTTGTCTTCCTAAAGCGATTAATTCAAAAACGGTTAATTGACTTTCTGGCAATCGTTCGGTTAGCACTAAGCTTAAATTTGTAGCCAATTCTTTATTGGTGTAATTAGCTAAATCTTTTCCGTTTAAAAGAACGTCTCCAGATAATTGATTTTGAACTTTAGAAACTGTTCTTATTAAGGTTGATTTTCCAATTCCATTTTTACCAATTAGTGCAACAAATTTTCCTTTTTTAATGGTTAAATTAATATCAGCAGCTATAATTTTCTCAGTCTTTTTTTGCTGATAACCAATAGCTAAATTTTGGGTTTCTAAAACGATATGTTCCTTTATATTATTCAATTAAACGTATAATTTTTTCTTTCTGATTAATAACCAAATTACAACAGGTGCGCCAAATAAAGAAGTAATTGCGTTAATTGGTAATGTGTATTCAGATGTTGGTAATTGTGCAATAATATCGCAAATTAATAACACAATAGCACCAGTTATTGCAGTTGCTGGAATTAATATTTTATGATTCGATGTAGTGAAAATTAATTTTGCAATATGCGGAACCGCCAAACCAATAAAAGCAATTGGGCCAGAAAAAGCTGTAATTACACCTGTTAATAAGCTCGTAATTACCAAGATTATAGTTCTGCTTTGTTTAATATTAATACCTAAGCTTTTCGCATACTTCTCTCCTAATAAAAAGCTATTTAAAGGTTTTATAATTGCAAATACACCAATAAAACCTATAACATAAATGGTGATAAATATTGATAATTCATCCCAAGTTAAATTTCCTAAACTTCCAAAACTCCAAAATACGTATTGTTGAATTTGTTGCGCTTCACTAAAATAAGAAAGTACACTAATAATTGCGGCGGTAAAACTTCCAAACATCAATCCGATAATTAAGATTGACATGGTATTTCTAACTTTATTTGCTGCGAAAATTACGGCGGACAAGACTAAAAAAGAACCTAAACTAGATGCAATTGCAATTGACCAATTTGTGTAGGTTAAGAAAGTGAAACTTCCAAGAAATGAAGACCCTAAAATTAATAGCGCAACACCTAAACTTGCGCCAGAAGAAATTCCTAAAACAAACGGGCCAGCTAACGGATTTCTAAATAATGTTTGCATTAATAAGCCACTAATTGACAATCCAGAACCTACTAAAATTGCTGTAATTGCTTTTGGTAATCTGAAATTTAAAATGATAGTTTGCCAACTTTCTTTCATAGATTCATCGCCCAAAAGAATGGCGAAAATATCTTTAAACGGAATTGAAACAGAACCAAAACTAATGTTTAAGAAAAACAAAACTACTACTAGAACTAGTAGTAAAATAAATTGTTTTGTATATGTCTTGTGTAAGCTCAAACTAATTAAGATTGTTAAGGAAATCTACAAGTTGTTGAATGGCATTTCCTCTATGAGAAATACTGTTTTTTTCTTCGGATGTCATTTCTGCAAATGAATTGTTAAATCCGTTTGGCTTAAAAATAGGATCGTAACCAAAACCTTTTTCGCCTTGTTTTTTTGTTGTGATTTTACCTTTGCAAATTCCTTCAAATAAAAATTGCTTATTATTTAAATTCAATGCAACTGCGGTTCTAAATTGTGCTTTTCTATTTGATTTATTTTCTAATTCAGACAATAGTTTTTGCATGTTTTTTTCTGAATCATTTTCTAATCCTGCGTAGCGCGCTGAATAAACTCCAGGTTTATTATCTAAACTTTCTACTTCTAAACCAGTATCATCAGCAAAACAATTGTAACCAAATTTTTGGGTAATATAATTGGCTTTTAGTTTTGCATTTCCTTCTAAAGTAGTTTCGGTTTCATCAATCTCATCAAAACAATTAATGTCTTTTAAAGAAAGTAATTCAATCGATTTTGGTAACATCTTTTGAACTTCGGCAAGTTTATTTAGGTTGTTTGTTGCAAAAACTAATTTCATTTAAGGATTTTTCATTTTCTACAAATGTAATCAAAGAAATAATCAACAAAAAAGAAATCGTTTATATTAGCATTAGTTTTAAAAAACGCCATTTAATGTTTAAAAGAATTAGCTTTTTACTATTAATAATTCTGTGTTTTTCTTGTTCTAAAGGAAGTACACCTCCAGAATTAGATATTGATCCCGATTTTGTTCGTGGAAAGTTTATTAATGATTGGGCGTATCAAGTTTTTCCGAATGGAGCAGACGGTTTCGATTCTGCATTATTTAGTATGTGGATTCCTTCAAACACAAGTCCAAGAGCAATTTTAGTAATTTCTCCAGGTTCAGGAAGTACATCTTTAGGTGATGTGAATTTAAAAGAATGGCAAGATTATGCAATTCAAGAGAATTTAGCGCTCATCGGATTACAAATAAAACCTAATGCATCAGCAACTGTTTCATCAAATATGTTTGCATTATTATATGCTCTAAAAGAATTAACTACTAAAAACAATATCGAATCGGTAAATGATTTACCTTTTTTATTTACTGGCTTTTCTGCTGGTGGAAGATTGAGTTATAATTATGCTTTAGATAAAAAAGATAGAACAATAGCGTATGCAAATATTAAAGGATTTATGACAGAAGTAAACTCAAGTGAAACTACTGTTCCAGGTTTAATTATTGTTGGAGAGCAAGAAGGTTTACAGCGAATAGAATCGATTAAAAAAGCATTTTACTCTCAAAGAAAAAATGAGAATGTAACTTCTTTTGCAATTGAGCCAAATTCTGGACATAGTATTGATAACTCTAACAATTTAGTAAGAGCTTTTTTTAGTTCAGTTTTAAAAAAGCGTTTGATAAGTAATGAATTAGTTGATTTAACTGAAAATGAAGTTATCTTAGCAAATTATGAAAATCTAGAAACGTATTCTTTTGCAAATTATCCATATGATAAAGAAAAAGCAGTTTGTTTAATTGATGCTGAATTCAAAAATTTCTGGTTAAATTTTATAAAGTAAAAATCGTTTCATTGTCTATAGATAAAGGTAAGTCGTGTAAATGTCGGGTTAAAATCAATGAAAAAAATCAATCAAAATAAAAATCTAAACTAACATTGTATGATAAATCAAAACATTCATACCATGAAACAACCAGCATTAGGAAAACGTATTTCTGAACTTAGAAAAGAAAAGGGTTTAACACAAGAAGAGTTAGTAGAACAATGTAATATTAATGTGAGAACCATTCAGCGAATTGAAGCTGGAGAAGTGAATCCAAGAAGTTACACAATTAAGACAATTTTAGAAGTTTTAGGAGTAAACTATTTTGAAAACGATAATAAGGAAAGTATATCCTTTAATGATTCGGAAAGGAGAAAATTAAATGCAGCTTGGATTTTTGGAATTGTATACTTTATAATTGGCTTTATCGAAACAGTTGCTGATTTTTATCAGTTTTCAGATGATGATTCATTTTTAAATACCTCTGTATATATTGTAATAAAAGGAGTTTCTGCAATTTCATTTGTGTTCTTTTTCTTAGGATTTTACACTGTTGCAAAAAAATACAACAATCAGCTATTAAAAATTATAACAATACTTTTAATTTCATTATTAGTTGTTAGTAATTGCTTCGACGCTTTAAGCTTAAATATTTTGGATGATACAATTGTAGCAAGATTGCTTATTGAGTGTATTGGCTTTGGAGGTTTACAATTAATTTTCGGAATTGGAATGTACCAAATGAAAGATAAAATTGGACAATTAGCTCAAATAATAGGGATTTTTGAAATTGTTATTGGAGCTTCTTTAGCAACTGTAATTTTAGCAACGTTAGGTGTTTTCTTGTTGATTCCTGCAATAATAGTAGAGATAGTTTTACTTTATAGGTTGGCAAAAAGGTAACTCAATTATTCATGATGATACGGTTCATTCTTCAAAATAGTAAATCCGCGATACAATTGCTCAACAATAAATAAACGAATCATTTGATGGGAAAATGTCATTTTAGATAATGATATTTTTCCATTTGATTTTTTATAAACAGCATCAGAAAAACCATAAGGTCCGCCAATAACTAAAACCAATTGTTTAATTCCCGAATTCATTTTCTTTTGTAAATATTTTGAAAACTCAATTGAGGTAAAATCTTTTCCTTTGTCGTCTAACAAAACCAATTGATCTGTGTTTTGTAATTTTTTTAAAATCAGTTCGCCTTCTTTTTCTTTTTGCTGAACTTCACTCAAATTCTTTACATTTTTAATATCCGGAATTATTTCTAACTCGAATTTTATATAATGTTGCAAGCGTTTTTGATAGACATCAATTAATTGAAGCAAGTTTTTATCATCGGTTTTACCAATTGCCAAAAGTTTAATTTTCATGTTTACAAAAGTAGTTTTTTACTTTTTAAATAAAACAGAAAGTATTGCATTGGTTTTTTTATAATCCCAAACCAATAAATAAATATTTGCTAAAAGCATCAACATTGTAATAATCGGAGTTCCTCTAAAATCCATAGAAATTACAATAATATTAATATTGATGATAATTGGTAAATATAAAATTGCTGCTGCATACGTTGTTCTCGGAATCAAAATTAATAGCGAACAAGTAAGCTGCATAAATCCTAAGAAATTCCAGTAAAACCCCGTTTGATACAAGCCTTCAAAAAAGAATCCAACAGGATTATCAACAGAAATATTTGTGAAGCGTTCTCCTAATAATTTTTTTAATCCAGACGGAATAAATGCAATTGACAGCAGAATTCTAGTAAACCACGTAAAAAGTTTAAAAAGTGTTCTGGTCTTTAAACGCTCAATAAAAAGGTTTGTTGGTTTCATGAAAGTTAATTTCTAAATAGACGATTAGAATTCTTTTTTGTTTCATATCGGCAATCTAATTGTTATTTTAGCACAACTAAATTATCAAAATGATATTACAAGAACAATTTGAAACAGAATTAAAATTAATCATCACAAATGCTATTCGTGAAGATATTGGAGAAGGAGATCATACATCGCTTTCTTGTATTCCTGCGGATGCAAAAGGCAAAGCAAAATTGTTGGTGAAAGACAACGGAATTATAGCTGGAGTTGAATTTGCTAAACAAATTTTTAAAGCTGTCGATAAAAATTTAGTTGTAGAAACAATGATAAATGACGGAGAAAAAGTACAATTTGGTGATGTTGTATTTTACGTTTCTGGAAGTTCACAATCCATTTTACAAGCAGAACGTTTTGTATTAAACTCAATGCAAAGAATGAGTGCAATTGCTACTAAAACACGTTTTTTTGCTGATTTGTTAAAAGGTACAAAAACCAAAGTTTTAGACACTAGAAAAACAACACCAGGAATTCGAGCAATCGAAAAATGGGCAGTGAAAATTGGTGGCGGAGAAAATCATCGTTTTGCGTTGTACGATATGGTAATGATTAAAGACAATCACATTGATTTTGCTGGCGGAATTTCAGCAGCAATCAACAAAACAAAAGCATATTTAGCAGCAAATAATATCGATATAAAAATTATTGTAGAAGCTAGAAACTTAGCAGAAATTCAAGAAATTTTAGATTGTGGCGGCGTTTACAGAATTCTAATTGATAATTTTAATTATGAAGATACGCGAAAAGCTGTTGCTTTAATTGGTGATACTTGTTTGACAGAATCTTCTGGTGGAATTAACGAAGAAACCATCAGAAAATATGCAGATTGCGGCGTAGATTTTATTTCGTCGGGCGCATTAACGCATTCAGTTTATAATATGGATTTGAGTTTAAAAGCTGTTTAATTGAGTTGTAAAGTTTAAAAGTTGAAAGTTCGAAAGTGGTTGAACTTTATAAACTTTTTACTTTCTAACTTTAATACTAAAAATGAATGATTAACAATTACTTCGATAGCGAAACGTATTCTAAAATTGATTTTACAACTACAAAAATCAAAAAAGGAGAATATGATAATTGTACGTTTACAAATTGTACTTTCGAGAATGTACATGCATCAAATATTCAGTTTGTAGAATGCGAGTTTATCGATTGTAATTTTAGCAACACCATTGTAAAAGATACTGCTTTTAAAGATGTTCAATTTTATAATTGTAAAATGATTGGCTTAAAATTTAATGAATGCGATTCGTTTTTATTACAAATGACTTTTAAAGATTGTCAGTTAAATTTCTCCTCTTTTTATCAATTAAAAATTCCTAAAACAAAATTCACAAATTGTAATTTACAAGAAGTAGATTTTACAGAAACAAACTTATCAAATTGTTTTTTTGATAATTGCGATTTAAAAAACACTATTTTTGATAGATCAAACCTAGAAAAAAGTAACTTTATCACATCTATAAACTTTTCAATAGATCCAGAAATTAATAAGTTAAAAGGCGCAAAGTTTTCTAAAGAGAATGTTGTTGGTTTGTTGAGTAAATATGGAGTTTTAATTGAGTAGCAAAGTGGCAAAGTGGCAAAGTTACAAAGTTATTTGTAAGAATAAACTTTACAACTATTTTTAACTCTGCAGCTTTGTAGTTAAAAAAAGAAAAAGAAATGAAAACATTTAGAGATTTATTAGTCTGGCAAAAATCAATGAGTTTTGTGACTGAAATTTATAAAGTTTCTAATGCGTTCCCAAAGGAAGAGGTTTTTGGTTTAACATCACAAATAAGAAGATGTTCTGTTTCTGTTCCGAGTAATATTTCTGAAGGTTTTGGTAGAGAAGGAGTGAAAGATTATCTTCGGTTTTTAAATGTTGCAATTGCATCACTTTTTGAATTACAAACACAATTAGAAATTGCTTATAATTTAGAATATATTAAGAAAGAAAAATTTGATGATTTATATGAATTGTCAAGAGAAATAGAACGCATGTTATCTAGCTTTATCAGAAGTATAAAATCAAAAAGAAACTAACTTTGTAACTATTTTTAACTTTGAGCCTTTGAAACTAAATAAACTATGCAACTAAATAAATGTCAAAAGAAATAGAAGACAAATTAGAGAAAATTCCTGTTATCAATAT